>CAMJRV010000356.1 GCA_946408315.1 uncultured Bacillota bacterium
TCGATCCTTACGGTCTTCGCATTTACGAGAGTTCCTGCCGTCATTACGTGCCTGTCGAACAGACCCTTAGTTACTCTGTAACCAACTTCTGCTTCCGGGAATTCCATTGCGATCAGAAGACCTGCGCCTCTTACTGCCTTCAGAACTGTCGGGTATTTCGCCATCAGTTCATTTAATTTGACCATGAAGTAGTCGCCCTTTTCTTTACACATTCCGGGAATGTCGTTTTCGAGCATGTATTTGATCGTGGAAAGAGCGGCCGAGCAAGCCAGCGGATTGCCGCCGAAGGTCGGAGATCCGAGGATCCAAGGATTCTCGATCAGCTTTTCGCCCCAGCACCAAGGTCTCGCGATGATACCGGTGATCGGCATGATTCCGCCGCCGAATGCTTTTCCGTAAGTCATGATATCCGGAACGATATCTTCTGCTTCACATCTCCAGAGAGTTCCTGTTCTTCCCATACCGGTCTGAATTTCGTCTACGATCATCGCAACGCCATACTTGTCGCAGATCGCTCTGACTGCCTTCAGATATCCCGGAGGAGGAATGATAACTCCGGCTTCGCCCTGGATCGGCTCGAGGATAACGCCGGCAACCTTTTCACCGACAGCGTGCAGATTGTGAATCGCAGCTTCCATCGCGTCAGCATCGCCGTACTTCACGTGCTGAACCTGCTGGATCATCGGCGTATAGTCTTCTCTGTAAGCACCCTTACCGCCCATGGAGATCGCTCCCATGGATTTTCCGTGGAATGCTCCTACTGTGGAGATATACCATCTTCCGCCTGTAGCAAGACGAGCAAGCTTAAGAGCCATTTCTACAGCTTCTGCTCCGCCGTTTGTGAAGAAGGCATATTGCAGATCTCCAGGAGTGATCATTGCAAGAATATTTGCAAGATAGCCTCTCAGCGGGTCAACCAGTTCCTGGCTGTGGAGCGCGTACTTGTCGAGCTGGGCCTTTACCGTCTTCAGGATTTCCGGATTTCTGTGCCCGCAGGTGTAGATACCGAAACCACCCAGACAGTCGATGAACTGAGTTCCGTAAAGGTCTTCAAAATGGTCGACCGAGTCGGTCCATTCTACAAAAGCAGCATCTGTAGATACGGACTTTCTGTATTCCAGCCAGCCGGGATTTACATTTTGATTAAAGTTCTTGATAGAATCTTTGACGATCGTGTCTTTTTCGTCTTTTGTCAGTTCGGGTCTTTCAATATAGCCTACAACTTTTTGCGCTTCTTTTAATGCTAATTCTTTGTTACATGCGGTCATGGTATAAAAACCTCCTCAATTTTAACTTATAACTCTTTTCTAGAGCAGCTAACGATTGTCTTTATATATTTCAAGTTCCGTGCCAACTTAAAGTTTTCCCAAAAACATTCTTAAAATATTCTGAATTCACACCCAATTTCAATGGGTTTGGACATTTCTCCACAACCGCTAAAGAGGCTTATTGTCAGACAATTTTTCTCACTTTCTATAAAAATTTGCGTTTGCGATCTCACCAATGAGAATTTCATGGGAGAAATTCATTCTTCCATGACAAAGCGGATAAAATGTAACGCCGCCAGGATGTATCTCCGCAGAAACCGTAAAACCGCTTACCGTTGAGCACCTAACCACATTTGCAATACAAATGTCTGGTAGGTGCCATACAGAAATTGCCCGGCTTTAGCCGGAAAGCAATTTTTCAGTTTTTATGCGTCAGCATAAGAAAACGGCGGTTTCCAAGGGGATACACCTGGCGGCGTTAAGCCTCTTTTTTATATGAAGTTCATCATCAAGTCATTCATCTTTCTGTCCCAGAGGAGCTCATCGGTCACGGAGCCGGCAAAGTGCGCCAGCTTTTCCATCCGTTCCGAGGGCAGGAGCTCCAGGTCCTCCGGCCGCGTGACCATGCCGGACCGCCGCGCCAGTTGAAAGATTTTCTGGCGGAACTCCGGCAGATTAAAATATGCCTCTATCATCGACAGCATCTTCCGGCGGTCCGTATCGAGACTGCCGTGAACCTCCTGCAGCAGATTGATGATATGGTCGCTGGCGAGAGTTCCCGTACAGCCTTCCGTATTTTCTATCAGCAGTTTGATCTCCATGAGCTTCTCATTTTCGCTGCAGAGCTTGAATTTCCCGTCGAGGTAATCCTGCCACAGCTCCGTATCGTCTTTGACGACAGCCGTTCTGATCCTCACAAAGTCGGGGTTGATCGCACGGACCACCCGGGCCGTCTCCATGGCATTTTCTTCCGAGAGATCCTTTCCCCCGATCCCCGGCATAAAGTAGACGGAAAGCTCAATGCCTGCTTCCCGGATATTTTTTCCGGCCGTAATTTCCTGCTCCGAGGTAGTTCCCTTGTTGATCATCGAAAGCACCCTGTCGGAGCCCGATTCAAATCCGGAGTGAATCCGGGAAAGCCCCGCTTCCTTCAGCGCTTTATATTGCTCCACGCTGATCTTTGACAGGGTTTCCGCCCGCCCATAGGTTGTGATCCGCCGGATGCTCGGCAATCGCTCTCTCAGGTATCGAAGGACCTCCACGACCCGCTCCGTCTTTACCGCCAGGGAATTGCCGTCCTGCAGAAACACATTTTCCCCGCCATTGACGAGCCACCGGTAGACGAGGTAATAGCAGTTCCGCTCTTCCTGCGTCATCTGGTTCAGCCTTTCCAGCGCCGCCCTCTTATTCCAGGTCCCGTCCTCGCACTGGTAATCCTTTGCGAGCTCGGCGTATTCCGCCATCACGTCGATATCCGCTTTCACGCTCTCCACCGTAAACGCCCGGAAGCCTTCGTGTTTATACAGCCCGCAAAATTTACAGCGGTTCCAGGTGCAGCCCCCGGTAATCTGAAGCAGCAGACTGTTGGCCTCGCTTGGCGGGCGAATAGGACCGATTCGGTACGTCGTTTGTTTTTTCTCAGTCATTTTGAATCCTAACCTTTTCTTGTATTCTTTTCATCGTTCCGGCATCAGTTGGCGAACCGAGCTGTGCCTGATCAGCCGATGTTACTATTCTATGAGATATGTATACCCGGATTTCTTCTATTTTAATATTCCCGACAGCTTTCCTCAATACCGGAATTTTCCTGTTCAAAATCTCCGCATGTCGCTGCCGTCTCACCCATGATACCACAGGACGAAATGGGAAGAAACCCCTGTCACTCAGAAGCAGCGCCCGAAAACAAAAATGTTGACAGCCATATGCCGATCGCATAGAATATTTGTGGTAGTTGTGGCTAACTGTAGGCCATAATTTTTTTGATATTATGATTAGCAAATGATAAGGAAACGATGATGAATACAACCTTAGATCAATTGAAAACCGGCAGCAGAGGAGTCATAAAATCCATCGGAGGCGAAGGGGCGCTGAGAAGGCGTCTGCTCGACATGGGACTGACTCCGAACACGACCGTTATGGTAAGAAAGGTCGCGCCTCTTGGCGATCCCATCGAACTGCACCTCAGAAATTACGAGCTGACCATTCGTCAGGAGGATGCGAAGAAAATTGAAATTCAGGAGGTAGCCGAATGAAGATCACATTTGCTTTGATTGGAAATCCCAACAGCGGAAAGACCACCCTCTTCAATCAGATGACTGGAAGCAACCAGCACGTCGGAAATTTCCCCGGCGTTACCGTAGAAAAAAAGGATGGACCGGTCAGGGGTCACAAGGGAGTCACCGTCGTCGATCTGCCCGGCATCTATTCCCTTTCTCCATATACCGCCGAGGAGGTCGTCACGAGGGACTTCCTTATTTTTGATAAGCCGGATGCGATTATCAATATCATCGATGCGACAAACATCGAGCGGAACCTCTATCTGACTCTGCAGCTGATGGAGCTGGACGTGCCGATGATACTGGCGCTGAACATGATGGATGAGATCCGGGGAAACGGAATCTCCATCGATATTCAGAAGCTGGAAGAGCAGCTCGGCATTCCCGTCGTTCCCATCTCGGCCAGCAAAAATGACGGCGTGGATGAATTGACCCACAGAG
>CAMJRV010000357.1 GCA_946408315.1 uncultured Bacillota bacterium
CCGATATAGTAAAAAGTCACAGCAAAAATGAAAGGAGAGAAAATAATGTCTGAAATTTATGATGAGAGTAAAATAATGGAGGAAGACACCCAGCACGGAAGATTCCTAACCTTTACCTTGGAGGATGAGGTCTATGGGATTGAGATCAAATATGTAACGGAAATCATCGGAATTCAGTCCATTACGAAAGTGCCGGAGGTTCCGGATTATGTAAAAGGAATCATTAATTTAAGAGGTAAGATCATTCCTGTCATTGATGTGAGACTGAAATTCGGAAAGCAGCCCATGGAATATGACGACAGAACCTGTATCGTTGTCATCGACATTACGGAGGTTTCCGTTGGTCTGATCGTTGATAACGTCGACGAAGTTCTGACCATTGACGATCAGGATATCGCAGCTCCCCCCGCAAATAAGACGGGATTTGAAAACCGCTATATAAAAGGAATTGGCAAAGCTGGAGAAAAAGTACAGCTCCTCCTCGATTGTGAAAAGCTTTTGAAAAACGACGAACTGGAAATGATAGAGTCCATTAAGTAAAATCATCTGTTCGGAAAATCTTCCGGGTAGCAGCAGTTTGACAGGTTAATGCAAGGGTATTAAATACACAATAACATAGGGTAGTCTGCCATTCGTATCGTTTGGCAGACTATCTGGTTTACGCACCTACCAGACATTTGCGCAGCAAATGTCTGGTAGGTGCTATACAGGAATTGCCCAGCTTGAGCTGGAGTGCAATTCTTCAGTTATCAGAAAGTAAAATGTGAGAAAGGAGTGGATTGAATGAAAGTGTCACGCAAGATAAAGGTGCTGATCGTCGACGATTCACTTTTGTTCAGAGAAACTCTGGCGAAAGAAATTGCGAAGGATTTTGGGATAGAGGTCATTGGGACCGCCGAAGATCCTTTTGCGGCAAGGGACAAGATATTGGAACTGAAACCTGATGTCGTCACACTGGACGTTGAAATGCCCAAGATGGACGGGATCGCTTTTTTAAAGAAACTGATGCCTCAGTATCCGTTGCCGGTCATCGTCGTCAGCTCCGTCGGAAAAAATGTATTCGAGGCGCTGGATGCGGGAGCGGTGGACTTTGTAACAAAGCCGGAAATGGGGAAACCCGGCGGAATGAATTCCTTTATCAACGAACTGATCGTGAAGATAAAAATTGCGTCCACAGCGAAAGTGGGAAGCTTTAAAAAGGACTATGAGGCCGTGAAGGTCATTTCAAACCACGGCATTGACATATCCAATACGATATTGGCAATCGGAGCATCGACGGGAGGAACCGAGGCAATTTACAGCGTAATCACCTCATTGCCGAGAGATATGCCGGGAATCCTGATCGTGCAGCATATGCCTCCGGTGTTCACGAGGCTTTATGCCGACCGGCTGAACAATTCCTGTAAGCTGGAGGTAAAGGAGGCGCAGGATGGGGACCTGGTAAAACCGGGGAGAGTCCTCGTCGCTGCCGGGGATTATCATATGCGGCTGGCGAAAGGCCCTTCCGGCTATTATGTGAAAAGCACGCAGGGTGAGCGAGTGAACGGACACTGCCCCTCTGTAGACGTTTTGTTTGATTCGGTAGCCGAGGTGGCGAGGAACAGAGCCATCGGCGTCATCTTGACGGGAATGGGCGCCGACGGAGCCAAAGGTCTGCTGAATATGAGAAAGCGGGGCGCATATACGATCGGCCAGGACGAAAAGACCTCAACGGTCTATGGAATGCCGATGGTCGCCTATAATATCGGCGCTGTGGAAAAACAGCTTCCGCTCGATAAAATCGCTCAGGACATCTGTAATCATCTGTCTCTCTAACAATTAACCCGAAAAATTCGGCCGTATTCCGACCATTGCTTGCAGCCAGGGCCGAAGAAGCTGCAAACTATTTTGAAGCCATTATGGAAAAGAATCTCTCCATCCTGAACGAAGTCGCCGAAAGAGCGAGGACAAGAACGATGGAGTGGGCGATTCAAAAAGAGTCCCTTTCTCTTGACGTGGAACGGCTTGGTTATCTCGATATGGCCGTCGTCACAACGGATGGGAAGGCCAATTACGTGATGAGCGGAGAAACGGCAGATCTGTCGGATCGGGAATACATAAAGAAGGCGCTTGCAGGTGAGGCTAACATTTCCGACGTGCTGATCAGCAAGGTCACCGGAGAGCCGGTTATCATGGAGGCTGTGCCGATTCACGCAGAGGACGGTACGGTGGCAGGCGCTCTGCTCGGCAGAAGAGACGGCGCTTATTTGAAAGCGATCACGGACACCATGGGCGTCGGCGAGCGGGGATATGCCTTTATCATGGGTTCCGACAGCACGATATTTTCTCATCCCAATAAGGATTTGATCCTGCAGCAGAAAAATGTGATTTCAGATATTGAGTCGGACGGCCCCTTGAAATCCTTCGGAATCGCGCTGCAGGAGTTGGGGCTTGGCAATCGCGGCATGGCAAACTACGCGTTTGAAGGCGAGCAGAGGATTACCGCCGTCACACCTATTCCAGGCACGGATTGGATGATCGGGATCGGAAACTATGAGAGCGATCTTCTGGCTGGGGTGAATACCCTGCGGATTACACTGATCATCATAGCCGTTGCAGTCGTTCTTCTCGGAATCCTGGCGGCCCTGTTCGTCGGGAACACGATCAGTAAACCGATCCGAAAGCTGAGATCCCTTGCA
The DNA here is from genome assembly GCA_946408315.1 of uncultured Bacillota bacterium. Taxonomy (GTDB): domain Bacteria; phylum Bacillota; class Clostridia; order Peptostreptococcales; family Anaerovoracaceae; genus Anoxybacterium. The sequence continues at coordinate 2,679 of CAMJRV010000357.1, forward strand.
AATCAGGTAGCCTTAGGGGATGTGGACGTCAATGCGGAAACAAATCTTACGGATGAAATAGGAGATCTGATCATTGCCTTCGGGGAGATGACAGATAATATAAAAGCCCAGGCGGAGGCTGCGGAGCGGATTGCCGCCGGAGATCTGGATCTGGAAATCAGGCCGAGATCCGATAAGGATAAGCTGGCCTTCAGCATGATTGCGGTGGTGGATACGTTGAAAGGGCTGGTGGATGAGGCACAAACCCTTACTGCCGCTGCGGTGGAGGGAAGGCTGGAAACCAGAGGCGATATCGAGAAGTTCCATGGCGGCTATCAGGATATTATCGGAGGCTTCAACCGGACGCTGGATGCTATTATGGAACCCTTGAACGAAGCGCTGGCATTTATTGAAAAGCTGGCCGACGGCAACGCTTTTGATTTTATAGAAAACCGATTTCAGGGACAGTATGGAATTCTCATCGACAATCTGAACTCGGTGCTGACTTCGCTGCTTGACATGCTGAATGAAATTCAGCAGGTTTCGGCGGCGGCAGAGGACGGGAACCTGAGCTACCGTGCCGATATCAGCCGGCTAAAGGGAGGTTACGCTGATCTCGTCGCAGGCAGCAGCCAGACGATGGAAACCCTCGCCCTTCAGTTGACCGCTATTGCAGGATATATGGAGATGATCGGCCGGGGCGAAATTCCTGAACGGATCACGGAGATCCGGAAAGGTGATTACGAAAAGTTCAAGGACAGTATCAACGCCTGTATCGACGGGCTTGACGGACTGGTGAAAAGCAATTCGGTCCTCGGCAGGATGGCGGTCAACGATTTTGACAGCCAGATCGAAGGAAACTATCTGGGGATCTTCAGTGAAGTTGCCGAGTCCATCAACAAGGTATGTCAAAGTGTGAAATCCACCATCGGCGTCATCGGACATGTGGCGGAAGGAAGCCTCGCAGATCTGGAAATGCTGAAAGAACTCGGCAGGCTGAGCGAGAATGACCGGCTCATTCCATCCATCATCGTCATGATTGAAGCGATCGGAAGCCTGGTTGATGAAACGAGCATGCTGGCCGAAGCTGCGGTGGAAGGAAAGCTCTCCACAAGAGGGGAGGCCGGTAAGTTTAAGGGACAGTTTGCCAACGTCATTCAGGGGATCAACGATACTCTGGACGCAGTCATCGAACCGGTGGATGAAGCGTCCGCCGTGCTGCAGGAAATGGCGAAGGGAAATCTTCAGATCACCATGGAAGGCAGTTACCGCGGCGATCACGCCGCGATCAAGACGGCGCTGAACGATACTATTC
>CAMJRV010000358.1 GCA_946408315.1 uncultured Bacillota bacterium
ACACCGTGCAGGACAATACGACCCTCTGGGCCGCATGGGAAGAAGAAACCGAAGGCAATGGCAATAACGGGAACAATGGTAATAATGGAAATAATGGCAACAATAGCAACAACGGCAATGTTAATAACAATGGCAACGGCAGCGGCAATAGCAATGGCAATGGCGGCGACGAATTCATTGGAATAGGTGATGGAGAGGTCCCAAGCGGATCATTCGATCTGGACGATATACCGAAAACAGGTGATAACGGTTCCGGGCATCTGCTTCTGTGGCTGCTCTGTGGTATTTCTGTTTCAGGTATGATCACACTGGCCTTGCCGCGAAGAAAAACAACTATAACCGAATAAATTAGTGAGGGGATAAGCGCTGTAATAATGGCATCTGCTTATCCCCTCTCCACTGCTTTCCCACAAAGGACATTCAGAAAACGGAGGAAATGAATCATGCCGAGAAATAAAATACGCCGTTTTCTTTTTTTCGTTTGTATCGCTGCTTTTATTTCCTCTGCCTCAATACTGGGTTGGCAGTATGTGCGGGGCATCTGGGAGGAAAATGCCCTGAAACAATTGGCGCAAACAAAGCAGAGTTCTCAGTACTCTGCTTCGGTCTCCCCGGACACCGCCCCACAAACGTCAATGGAAGCATCTGCTCCGGTTATACTGGAGCAGTATGATGAGTTGAGCCGACAAAATGCGGATATGATTGGGTGGATCAAGATAGACGGCACGAAAATTGATTATCCTGTCATGTATACGGGAGATGATTTCTATCTCAATCACAGCTTTGATAAGGCAAGCTCCAAAAGCGGCCTTCCCTTTATTGACAAGCGATGTGCCGTGGAACCGTTTGGTACAAATACAATCATATATTCTCACAACATGAAAAACGACTCGATGTTTTCAGGGCTTCTTAAATATAAAAGCTCAGATTATTATGCGGAGCATCCTATCATTCGTTTTGACACGCTGTATGAAGAACAGGAATATGAAATTGTTGCTGCGTTTGAAAGTGAGGTTTACCGAAAAAGTGTTACGGTATTTAAGCACTATAACTTTCTAAATGCAGATAACCAAGCGGCTTTTGATGATTATATCGCAAGGATCAAAGAGCTTTCTCTCTATGATACGGGTATCAATCCGGAATATGGAGATGCGCTTATTACTCTGATGACCTGTTCTTATCATACCGAAAATGGCCGATTCGTAGTGGTTGCCAGAAAAGCCGGCGAGCAAAACCCACACGCTTTTGTTCCGTAAGGAAATGCCAAAATGCTGCAAAAGCCGCTCTGCCAAGCAATGAAGGGGATAGTTGATAACGAATTAATTTTGCAAAACATCCTATATCAAACTCAATTGTTTTAAACCAAAAATCCAGAGAAATATGGTCACACAGGAAAGGATGGTCGTAAAGGCGACGATTTCCGCAGCCAAATCTCCGTCGCTTCCCATTTGTTGGGCCATGGGGAAGGAAGATACTGCGGTAGGGGCGGCGAAGATAACCATAATGGCGGCCAGTTCTAAACCTCGAAAGCCTCCCCAAATTGCGACAGTGATAAAAATTCCGGGAAGAATGACAAGGCGCATCAGTATGGCAAGGGTTAGATTGCGCACATTTTCCTTTATGAGGGCAATGTGAAAACCGGCACCCATCACCACCAGGGCAAGAGGCGTGGCGATGTTTGACAGACCGGCAATGGTGCTTTCCAGAAACTGAGGAAGGGATATCCGAAGGATCAGGCAGAACAAGCCGATGACAGAAGAGACGATCAGCGGATTTTTCAGTATGCCTATGAGAATGCCTTTGACGGAGATTCGACAGCCGCGGAAAAGCTCCAGGGTCACGACGGCCAGAACGTTGTAAAGGGGAATGACGATGGCAATCAGCATGCTCGTCACCCCTGCGCCGACAGGACCAAAGAGGCTGAGGACGAGGGGAAATCCGAAGAGAATAAAATTGCTCCGAAACATCCCTTGAATCAGAGCGCCTCTTTTTTGAGGCTGCGGGTCCGCCTTCATACCGATGGCCATGGAGAGGAGCCAACCAATAGTGACGGCGGCTGCCACAAAACCCATGAGCTTAGGCTGAAGGACCATATGCAAATTCGTTTTGTAAATATTGTAAAAGAGAAGTGTGGGCAGAAAAATTTTAAAGACCACACTGTTCATTTGTTTTTGAGATGTGTCGTCTAAAAGTCCTTTCAGGCGAACCCCATAGCCTATGAGCATCCATAGAAACATGGGAATAACGGCATTGAAAGCAATCATTAAATTCGTCATATCGAGCACCTCGTGTCAATCTAAATTGTCTTAAACTGGGAAGCGGCTGATGTGCGCTCTTTTCCGAGCAAAGTCGCTTACCAGGGAATTATCCCGTTGCGGTCCGAGAAAGTCGCGGTAGGGCCATCCCTTCCGATGGTTGCCATCCTGACAATCGCGTCGGTTCCTTCTTGAATTGTCTGCGTGCCATGTGTAAACTGTCCGCCGGTATTGGTAGGACCCGGATCAACCGCATTCACTTTCATATTAGGCAGTCCCTTCGCATATTGCACGGTGAGCATGCTGGCCGCGGCTTTTGAGGAACAATAGGAAACGGAATTTACCTTTGATTCGATCTTCTCCGGGTTGAGAACCTGACCGAATGACCCCAGTCCGCTGCTTACATTGACAATAACCGGGTTCTCCGATAATTCAAGCAACGGTAAAAACTCATGGGTCACTCTTACAATTCCAAAAACATTTGTATTGAATACCTTGTACATAAGATCTGCGGTGATATCCTTTGGCAAAACCTGCGCGCCGGGCATTCCTGCATTATTGATCAGAACATCTAAATGGGTTTCTTTTTGCCGATAGCTCTCAACTGCTTTTTTCACCGATTCATCATCAGTTACATCGATCACAATGGATTCGGCGTCGATTTCCGATGCCGCTTTTTCCCCTTTTTCTTCATCACGGCAGCCGAGATAGATCTTGTGACCCAACTCCTTTAAGCGCTTTGCTGATTCAAATCCTAACCCTGTATTTCCGCCTGTTATAAATATGATACTCATAGCGTCCTCTCCCTTATTATATATTAGGTCTGTTCTATAAGAGCAATTTCCGCTTTTCGGACATTCCTTCGGCTTACAGCTTCATATTCTCCAAAACCACCGTCAATAAACGGGATAATTCCTGTTGTTCCTTTTGAGATGCTCATTGCTGTTAGTATGACTTTTCAACAGCGTGCTGTCAATCTGTATTTCGAGCAGATTATGGATTGCGGACAAAGGTATCTTTTGGTATGATTACAGAAACAAGATCGCGGCATAAACGTGACCTAAATCTGACGAATGAATGGAGGCGAGGAATGTGAACAAGTTTGCCGTCATCGATACGGAGACGACTTGGGGCGATGCGGTGATGTCCATCGGAATTGCCATAGCCGAATCCGTAACCTTTGAGTTGATTGATAAAAGATATTACATATTAACACCGTTCAAAAATCACGGCGGTATGTTTACCTCCGCCCTGTATGTCAACAACATAAAGCCTGACCTTGAATGCCCGCGGGAAAAGGCGATGAACAATTTAAGGCGGCTTCTTGCTGCCCACGATGTCACCTCCATATTTGCATACAACGCGACATTTGACTATCGCCACTTGCCGGAGCTCCGCCACCTCGACTGGCACGATATTATGAAGATGGCGGCTTACCGGCAGCACAATCCAAAAATTCCGAGCTGCGCCGAATGCTACGGCACGGGCCGGTTGAAGCGCGGGTATGGAGTGGAGAGCGTTTACCGGATGCTAAGCGGGGATTGGACTTATTGCGAGATGCACAATGCTCTGACCGATGCGATAGACGAACTGGAAATTATGAAACTGTTGAACCACGAACTCTGCCGATATGATCTGGCGAAGATCGGATAAGACTACTGGAAAGTCGTAACAATTTCACCAAGTTTGAAAGGAGTTTTTCATATGCCTTATAT
>CAMJRV010000359.1 GCA_946408315.1 uncultured Bacillota bacterium
TGGGACAACCTTTCTTATAAAGTCAAGCGGGTAAACGGAATCGATTATCTGATGACAAAGTATGTTCCTATCTCCGGTATTTCCATTTCAGAAAGCCAGGAGGTCGATGTCATTACCGTCTACGCGGCTTCCAATTTTCTTGGCGAGGTTATGAAGCTCGACGATGCGAGGATGATTTTCTTCGTTCAGAACAAAGAGCTCTTATTGGAAAAGGTTTCAGACCAGGCGGACAGCTTGCTGGGCGCGGCGGACCGGAACGCTCAGGATCTGATTCAGGACGGCAGTGAGGGGGCCTCCGGCATCCTGCTGGGTCTGAGGGAGCCTGGGGACGGCGGCTATACCTACCGGACGCTTTGGATTGCTGCGGACCATCGTCAGCTTCGGCCGGTCCTGTCGGCGGAACGGCTCTTTTTCCCGCGCACCAGCGGCTTCTGGGAAAGGAGGGCAATCTGCTGTCGGCCCGCAATGTGACGGCCAAGACGATTGAAAGAGATCAGAAGACCGGGACCGTTCCGGAGGATGACAGCACTTTACAGGCTGCGGCTGAGCCGGCAGTGAGGGTTATCGAATATCTCGGAAATGATTATGTGGCTGTGGAAAAGGAAACCGGACAGGGAAATCAGCTGCAGATGCTTCCCGTCGACAAACTGTCATCGACTGAGGAGATCAAGGTATCGGATCTGCTGGGTGACGAGGGGCGAAACGCGTATTTGAGCGCCAGGCGGCGCGCGGCTGCGGCCTTGAGCGATAAAATGGTCACGTCGATTGACGGGGATGAATCCGGCGAGAATTTCGGTCTCATGCGGAAAAACGGCCATTGGTTTCTTGTGGGAAGAATCAACTATCAAAGCGGCGGAACGTTTCAGCAGAGCGATTTCGATCTCAAGATCATACCGCCGGCCAATTTGATTTTCTACGACACATTGGTGTTAAGCTGGCACCATATCAAGGACCGGGTTCCCGATGCCGTGGACGCCTTTACTTCACCCAATAAGGATATCGCTCTGATCAAGACGAAAAACAAACTGATCATTTACCCCATCGGCGGGGAGCAATTGGCAGAGACTCCTTTGGCGGAGCTGGACCTGCCGGAAGGGACGTCCGTAGTCATGGCCGAGTGGGGGATAGGTTCTTATGTGGAAAGCTGGGAGAAATCGTTTCTCTCTTACGGGGCTCAAGCTTTGACCGGCGCCTCTGTCCGGATACGCTGAATCTTAGATATTATGTCTGTCGTCTGGTGAAAACATGATTAAAATCAGCTCAAAGATAATGGTTACCATTATACTATGCTCCGTCTTTACCCTGATACTCGTTGGTGGATTCAGCTTGTATCAGGGTTCGCGCTATATCAAGGACCAGGCAGAAGAAAAGCTTACGTTCATGGGAAAGAGCTATGCCAATGAATTCAGCCAGTCCCTGAAAGAAACGGAAAGCTATGTGGATTCGCTGAACACTGCTATCGTATCCTCCTTTGACATGGAACAGTACCGCGAAGATGAGGCTTACATCGGCCGGTATCAGCAGCAGTTGGATGAGCTGATGAAAAGCTTCTCCATGAATCATAATAACGCATTAGGAATTTACGTCACATTTGATCCCTATCTTACCAGAGAAGTCTATGAGATATGGTATGAGGATATCAAGAATAACGGACAAATGTTTAGGGTCTCCGAAGAGTTGATTCGCAGACAGACCTCCAGCTATACCGAGTCCTGGAAAGGTTACCCCAATCCTGAAATTTTCAAAAACCGCAGCGATGAAGCATTTGCATATCTTTATAAAACGATGGAGGAAAAAAAGCCCTTATGGTTTAAACCATATAAAGAATCGGGGCTTGATATTACCGTAATTTCCTATGTTGTGCCCCTTACCGTTGAAAATCGTGTTTTAGGCGTCGTCGGTATGGACATCAACTTTGAAACGATCGAAACGACGATCAATAATATCAAAGTATACGACAGCGGTTATGCCGTGCTTCTGGATGAAGCGGGTCAGATTATTGTGCCTTCCGAAAAGGAAAGTATTGAATATGACCGGAACGGAAAGGAGGAGATTTTCTCCTACAGCAGGCTTTCCAACGGATGGATTCTTTGTCTGATACCGGATAGCAGCGAGATATACCGGCCTGTTTTCTTACTCAGTAAATGGATGATCGTCCTCACGACAAGCGGTATCCTGTTTTCAATCCTTATTGCTTATTTTTTCTCAAGAAGAGTATCCAGAACGATGGAAGGCGCGGCAAAGCAGTTGCGTTATATCGAAATCGGGGATTTTACGAAGGAAATTCCCAAAGAGCTTTTGAACGGCAGGGATGATCTCGGTCAATTCATCAAGTCGATTCATGCGATTCAGGAGACGATGAAAAACCTGATACAGGAAATTGAGGAAAAAGGCATTGGCAGTTACTATAATACAAGGTTTCTGAGCAGCTTGGCGGAGGATGACTCTGAAATGGTTTTCGAGGCCGATTCTGACCCTGAACCGCTCCGGTCAGGCGAAGCGGAAAAAGAGGCGGATTTACATAAGGTCATGGCCAGGCTGGAAGACACCAACAGGAAGCTCCAGACGAGCATTCAGCAGGAGGTTATGAAGAACAGGCAGCGTGACGCCGTTATGATGTATCAGTCCAGACAGGCAAAGATGGGAGAAATGATCGGAAATATCGCGCATCAGTGGAAACAGCCGCTCAATAGCCTGATCGTTATTTTAACGGAATTGATTGACGCCTATGAATATGATGAGCTGGATCAGGGATATTTCGAGAAGGAGGTTGGAAAGGCCCAGCGGATCATTTGCCAAATGTCTCAGACCATTGAGGATTTCAGGGATTTTCTGAACCCGTCCAGAGAAAAGGATTGGTTTTCCGTAGCAAATCAGATCCGGTTTGCCTGTGAGCTGATGGACAACAGCATCCGAACGAATAAAATCAAGCTTTCCATCAACTTGATCAGCGACGGGATGGTCTACGGTTTTGCCAATGAATTTTCCCAGGTCGTAACCAATGTGATCGATAATGCAAAGGACGCCCTTCTCTCCTATGGAGGCGCTGAAAAGCGCATACAAATTGATATTGGGCAAATCGACGGAGAGGTTCGGGTAATGATATTCAATTCAGGCAATCCGATTCCGCCGGAAATCATGGATCAGATGTTTTTACCGTTTTACACGACGAAAATGCTGGGAAAGGGGTCGGGAATCGGACTGTATATGTCGAAGCTTATCATGGAAGAGCATCTGAAGGGGAGGATACAATATGAAAATGTATCCGGGGGTGTGCGTTGTCTCATATTTCTTCCGGCGCAGTGCCGGGAATAGCGGAGGATCGTATGGAACAGAAAGATATTTGGAATCTCAAAGTGCTTTACGTCGAGGATGAAGCTGATACTTCGGAGCCGCTTATCAGGTTCCTGAAAAGAAGGTTTTCAAAAGTCATTGTCGCTAAAGACGGCCGGGAAGGGTATCGGAAATTTTGCGAAACATTTCCGGATATCATTATCACGGACCTGCTCATGCAGGATTTCAGCGGAATCGAGATGATTGAGAAAATCAGGGCTACAGGCTATGCCAACCCTATCATCATAACCTCTGCTTTGCGGGATATTGAATCTATTGTGAAGACGGTGGATCTTGGAGTCAGCAAATATATCATTAAACCGATCAAGCTGAAAGAGCTCGAAGCTTCTCTTCATCATTTTGCGCAGGAAGCTGTCAAAAGTGAGCTGCACGCTTTGAACTTCTCGGAAACAGAAAAGAAAAACAGAGAGGCTACGATCAGTTACCTCATTTCGGCTATCATAAAAAAGCATACGGGAAAGGGGCCGAAAGACGTGAAGGTGTTCATCGGAAATGATCGGATCGAAGTGTCCTGTATCAATGCTCTGACCATCCTGGAAAATGCTTTGCTGGGTGTGGAGAAAAATATTTCTTTTGTGGAGCATATCCGCATTCTGCTGTATGATGTGCTGAAAAG
>CAMJRV010000360.1 GCA_946408315.1 uncultured Bacillota bacterium
AAGCAAAAAGCTCTCTCATGAGAGCTTTTTTATTGCGCAACTGTCAGGCGGCTGAAAAGAGCGTTTTCATGAAAATACTTCTTCTAGGCCGGACGGATGCAATTGATAGGAGGAAAAGCTTTGTCTAAACTGGAACTGATCGCTACGGCTACCTTTGGATTGGAAGCGGTGGTAAAACGAGAGATCGAGAACCTTGGCTTTAAGGTTCTGAAATCGGAAGATGCGAAAATAACATATCTTGGTGATGAGCGGGCCGTCGTAAAGTCCAACCTGTGGCTCCGCTGCGCCGACCGGGTCCTGATCAAGCTGGGAGAATTCAGCGCCCTTTCCTTTGAGGAGCTTTTCCAGCAGGCCAAGGCGCTGCCCTGGGAAGAGTGGATCCCGGAAGACGCAAAGTTTACCGTAACGGGAACCTCCGTAAAATCCAAGCTTCACAGCGTGCCGGACTGCCAGTCCATCGTGAAGAAGGCCATCGTGGAAAAGCTGAAAGAGACCTACCATTGTCAGTGGTTTGCGGAGACAGGGCCGGAATATCTCATCAAGGTAACCCTCCTGAAGGACAGGGCCACCGTAACGCTGGACACCAGCGGCGCGGGACTCCACAAGCGGGGTTACCGGGTTAAGGATGTGGCGGCGCCCATCAAGGAGACGCTGGCGGCAGCCATGGTGCAGCTTTCTTACTGGAAGGAAGGACGGCTCCTCCTCGACCCCTTCTGCGGATCGGGCACCATACCCATCGAGGCAGCCCTGATCGGGAAGAATATTGCTCCCGGTCTTTCCCGGAAGTTTGCTGCGGAGCAGTGGCCGGCAATTCCCGCTTCCATCTGGAAGGAAGAGCGAAAGGCGGCCTTTGAGGCGATCAAAGAGGATGCGGACCTTCGGATTCAGGCCTCCGACATTCTGCCCGCAGCGATAAAAGCGGCAAGGGAAAACGCCATGGAAGCCGGGGTAGACGATTGTATCGAATTTCACATCAAGCCTCTGAAGGATGTCCGCCTGGAAGGGGAGCACGGCATCGTGATCTGCAACCCGCCTTACGGGGAACGGATCGGGGAAAAGGATGAAATCCGGAAAATATACTCCGAACTGAAGCGGCTGTTCGCAGATAAGCCGACCTGGTCCCTTTACCTGGTCACCACCGACAAGAATTTTGAGAATCTTGTCGGTGGCCGGCCCGCCGACCGCCGCAGGAAGCTGTACAACGGCAGGCTGGAGGTTACGTATTACCAGTATTACGGGACAAAGCCTCAACACGGATAAGCTTTGTGTTCGAGGAATCCTTGCCCGTCGGTATGTCCCCTCGGAAACTCCCATTTTTATACGCTGACGCGTAAAAATGGTAAGAGGTTTCAGGCTTCCTACGGAGACATACCGACGGACAAGGATCATTGACACATAGTATTGAATACCTTATAATACAGTTATACTAACTTAAAAAATAAATATAGAGGTGAGTGTTATGAGGTATGAGGAATTTATAAAAAATACGGTGGAAGAATACGTTGCGAAAGGACGAATCGATGCGGATGCTTTTCCCGATATGGAAATCTACATGGATCAGGCGGAGACCTTTCTGAACAAGGAGCTTGGCATTTATAAAAAGAGCGAGAAGGACAAGGTCATCACAAAGACCATGATCGGCAACTATGTGAAGCATAACATGCTCCCGAGGCCGGTCAATAAGAAATACTCCAAGGATCATTTGATCCTGCTTACACTGATCTTTTATCTGAAGGGGACCTTCCAGATGGAGGAGATTGAAAAGATATTCAAGCCCCTGATCGATAATTACAACTCGGAATTTGACGATAAAATCGATCTGCCCGCTCTGTATGAGGGAATCATCGGCGTGCAGCAAGCGGAGTGTGAGGCGTTGGCTCAGAGCGTTGGCGGCATGATTAAAGAGAGTAAGCGCCGCTTGCGGGAAACAGAGCTTTCCGACGATGACATGCTGGAGCTGTTCATGCTGATCGTGAACCTTTCTCTGAAGGCGGACGCCCAGAAATTTTTGGCCCATAAGCTCCTGCGGGAGTACATTCTGAAACCGAAACAGAAAAAATAAGTAGAAAGAAGGGAAGCTGATGGCAGTTAATTTAAGAGGAAGAAGTTTTTTGACACTGATGGATTTTACCCCACAGGAAATCAGGTACCTGCTCGATCTGGCTCACGATCTGAAGGCCAAGAAAAGAGCTGGAACCTACGGGGACCGTTTGAGAGGGAAAAATATCGTATTGATGTTTGAAAAGACTTCGACGAGAACGAGGTGCTCCTTTGAAGTTGCCTGCCATGACGAGGGCGGTCACGTTACATATCTGGAATCCTCCGGCTCCCAGGTGGGAAAGAAGGAATCCATCGAGGACAGTGCAAAGGTGCTGGGAAAATACTTCGACGGGATCGAGTACCGCGGATTCGAGCAGAAGACGGTGGAGGATCTGGCAAAGTATTCCGGGATACCGGTCTGGAACGGCCTGACCGATATCGACCATCCAACTCAGATTTTAGCCGACATGATGACGATGGAGGAGCACCTTGCAAAGCCCCTTCACAGGACGAAGGTCATCTTCTGCGGAGATATCAGGAACAATATGGCCTATGCGTGGATGTACGGCTGCGCCAAGATGGGGATCCATTTTGTGGCATACGGACCGGATGAACTGGAGGTTGACAGAGACGTGCTGGAAGCGTCAAAAAAGGTTGCGGAGGAAACGGGAGCCGTCATAGAGGTAACCAGCGACCCAGCTTGCCTGAAGGGTGCGGATGTCATCTACACGGATGTCTGGGCGTCCATGGGGGAAGAGGATCAGATTCCCGACAAGGTAAAGATGCTGACGCCTTTCAAAGTGACGATGGAAATGCTCGAAGCTACGGAAAATCCCGATGTGCTCTTTCTCCACTGTCTGCCCGCTTTCCACGATTTTGAAACAAAGATGGCGAAGGAATGGAAGGGAAAAGGGCTGGATATCAGGGAAGTTACGGACGAGGTCTTCAGAAGCAGGCATTCCGTGGTCTTCGATGAGGCGGAAAACCGCATGCATACGATCAAGGCAGTTCTTGTAGCTACCATCGGAAATTAAAATTGAAAACAGCGGGGTATCTCTCTTTGATTTCATCGGAAATCATTACGGGGTACCCCCTTTTATTAGTAATAACAGACGATGGGAATCCCCACCTCCACCTTGTTAAACAGAGTTTCGGCCAGTCTGAAGGCGACGTTGACGCAGCCGTGGGAGCCTCGGGTCAGGTAGATATCTCTGCCGAATTCCGTTCTCCATGGGGCATCGTGAATGCCGATATCGTTATTGAACGGCATCCAATAGGAGACGTTTGTTCGATAGTTTGTACCTTTCAGAACGGCATTTCTGATCTTGTATTTCAGGCTGTAGATGCCTTCGGGAGTTCTGTGGCCTCCGTTTATGTCCCCTGTGACGACAGCGCCGTGAGCGACCAACACCCCTGTGTCATAGTACCAGAGGTGCTGCTTCGTCAGATTGATCTCCACGTAAGTAGAACCGATATCGTTGATATCATGCCTGGCTCCTCTCTGGCTGTATTCCGGCTCCCTCACGGTCGTTCCGCCTCGCATGACCGCGTCGATCAGGATTTTCTTTTCTTTTTTTATATCGACCTTCCATCCATAGTCGCCGCCGCCGATCTGTATCGTACTCCCCAAAGAGGTGGTGAAATCGCGTTCCTTGCCGCAGGTGTCATAGTTAGCCGCCAGCTGATACAAAAAACCCCCGATCTTTTTTTCGTTAAACGATATGTTTAGATCGTCGTCAAACTCGATCCACGAACTGATCTCGCTTTCATCGACGATTTCGCTGCCGCCGGCGTGGGGATAGATTATTTTTGAGGCAATGTAGCCTTCCGCAACCTTTTTCGTGTTTTTAATCTTCGGCGAATCCGATCGAATCGTCGGGTCGATATAGCAATTCATCTTTTCCAGATCCATCTCAGCGCTTCCGTTT
>CAMJRV010000361.1 GCA_946408315.1 uncultured Bacillota bacterium
CGCCTTGAGGCCAGAACCCAGCTCGGGCTCGATCTCCACAAGCATACGATTCTTCTGATGAGCGGAAGCATGGGCTACGGCAGGATCGACGAATCCATAGAGCGTCTGGACCGGCTGAACTTTGACTTTCAGGTCATCGTCGTATGCGGCAACAATAAGAAAATGTATAAAAGAGTAAAAGAGCTCGACACGGTGAAGCGGTTTGACGTCTATGGCTACGTGGACAACGTAGACGTGATGATGGACGCGGCGGACTGTATCATAACGAAGCCCGGCGGCATCACGACGTCGGAGGCTATGGCAAAGGGGCTGCCGATGATCATGGTCAACCCCATACCGGGGCATGAGATGCGGAATGCGGAATTTATGCTCAACAACGGCCTTGCCTTGTATGCAACGAAATCCTTTCCGCTGGACGAGGCGGTATTCTCCCTGCTCCAGCACCCGGAACGAATTTCTTTCCTGCGGTCTACCATTGAAATTTATGCGAGACAGGATTCCGCACTGCACCTGTGCAATTTTCTGATCGAGAAATATCAGACGAGGTCTTCCTTGACCAGATAGTTTGCGGCGATGATTTCATCCCGGAGCAGCTTCATGGCCGGCCTGGTCAGGAAGATGTTCTTTGAATCGTTGCTTTCTTTCAGACTTCGGGCGATAATGAGGGTTATGGTCCTTTGATTCAGAGAGACCTTGGCCTTGAGAATACGATCCAGTATCCGGTCCTTCAGCGAGTCGGAATAGGCTTGCAGTTCTTTGCCCGTTTCACGGATATGCGCGTCCACCCCGTTTCTCAGGTGGATGTTGTATATCCGTTTTTTGTATATGGTTTCAGGGCTTAGGCCGAAGATGGCCCCGGCCATATCGGCGCCTGAGACGCTTCTCCTGTCGAACTCTCCCTTCACGAAGCAGAAACGGTTTCCGTCATAGACCTGAAAAGACTTCAGCGTGTCCAGATAGCCCAGCCGCATAATCTTCCGGGAATTGAGCTTGTCGAAGATGAGGAAATTCCCCAGATCCCAGGGGCACTGAATGATTCTGATAAACTCCGCGTCATTCAGCCGCTTCCTTCTTATCACTCCCACCGCTTCCAGATCGACGGCGATGACATAAGCCGCTCCGTGGTCCAGGGCAAGGCCGACGGGCAGATTGTCGGTAAAGCCTCCGTCCACATATTTCAGATTGTCGATTTCATGCGGTTTCATGGCAGGAAAGAGCGTGGAACCGGCCATCAGATAATCCACCAGCATTCCTTCGGGGATATCTTCTTTCATAAGCATTTTTGGCGCAAGGGACGGCAGCTCCAGCGTGACCAGGCCATATTCGACGGGAGATTTTCGGATCGCTTCCTCGTCGATGTACTGGTGAAGGAGTTCTTTCAGCTTGCTGTTGTCGATGCCTGCGTTTACCAGGATATCTTTGATTTCCATACCAAACACCATCGACGTGTCGATTTCCCTCCAGAGAGAAACGGCGAGATCAAACGCATCCTGGGCGATCAGCGCGCCGTTGATCGCTCCCGCCGAAGTCCCCGTCACGATGTCGATGGGAATTCCCAGCTCTCTCACCGCCTGCCAGACGCCGATCTCATAAGCTCCTCTCGAGCCCCCGCCTCCCAGGACGAGGGCTGTTTTCTGAAATCCCATAATATACCTTCCTTTAACTTTTTAAAATAAGATTGGTCCCAGTACCGGTTAAAATAAGATTGGGCCCAGAACTGGCGTCGATTCCCGCATAATATTGACGACCAGAAAGAGCAGATACAGGAGGAACAGCCAGATTCCTTCCCGCCTGCCGAGCCTGCCCTTTCCAAAAAATCCGAAGCAGATGAGCGATAGTACCATCGTCATGAGGACGGGAAGCTGAAATAAGAGAATGCTCTTTTCCGCCGCTGCCGGGATCGGAAAGAGCAGCGCGGAGATTCCGATTACCTGTAAAATATTGAGGATATTTGCGCCGATGATATTCCCGATGCCGAGGTTTTCCACACCCTTTTTCACGGAGGTGACCACCGTAATCAGCTCCGGCAGAGAAGTTCCGATAGACGTAAGGATAACGGACACCATAAAGTGGGGAACCTCAAGGGCTTCAGCGATTCGTATGGCGTTGTCGATCAAAAGATTAGAACCCAGGAGGACGAAAAAAATGCCGAGGGCAAAGAAGACGACCTTCCTGATGATGATCTGCAGGGATACGTTGAAATCATTCTCGCTTTCATCGTAGGCGATTCCTTCCGGCATGGGGGAATGGGGATCGATCAGATCATTTACATCCTCGCTGTCCACAATCTCATATTGTATGTCCAGGTCCATCAGCTTTGCGGCGGAGAGGACATTGTTCCATACGTAAAGGACGAGAAGCGCGATGAGGGCGACGCCTACGGGCCTGCCGATGTCCCCGGCAAAAAAGCCTGCGGTCCACAGCGCCAGCAGCAGGAACGCGAGAAAGAAAGCATTCTTCAGAAATGCTTTGCGGTTTTCGATGGCGGGGCGGGCAAAGATCAGGAGAAGGGCAAGGATCAGCCCCGTGTTTACACCGATGGAGCCCAGGGAGTTCCCGACAGCCATGACCGGCTCTTCCTTCAGGGCTGCGGCAGCCGACACGAAAGTTTCCGGCAGCGTTGTGCAGATGCTGACGATGGTGGCGCCGATGATGATGGAGGGAATCCGGAATGCTTCCGCGGCCCAGACCGCAGAGCCGACAAACCAGTCGCTGCCCTTCACCACCATGAGAAGCCCTGCCGCAAACAGCATAAAATACAAAAGCTCAGCCATAATAATCCTCCTTAGGTAGTATGTGAATTATACCATAGAACGATCCGTGGGTAAATATTTCTACTTGAACATTTGTTTCAAATGGAGCATAATAAGAACATAAGTTCTTATTATGCCAGGAGGATTTGAGTTGGAAACTGCTTTTGAAAAACTGAAGATATTGGCCGACGGAGCTAAATACGATGTATCCTGTTCTTCCAGCGGAGTCGAACGCAGAAACAACGGCCGGATCGGAAGCTCAACTGCGGCGGGAATCTGCCATTCCTGGTCCGCCGACGGACGATGTATCTCGCTCCTGAAAATTCTATTTACGAACAAGTGCGTATATGACTGCGAATATTGTGTGAACAGGCGTACTGCCGACGTGGCGAGAGCCAGCTTTGAGCCTGAGGAACTGGCGCGGCTGACTATTGAATTTTACCGCCGGAATTACATCGAGGGCCTGTTCCTGAGCTCTGCCGTGGAGGTATCTCCCGACTATACCGCCGAGAGGATACTGCACTGTATCGGACTGCTGCGGAACCAATACGGTTTCGGAGGTTATATCCATGCCAAGATCATCCCCGGCGTCTCACCTGAGCTCCTTCATCAGATAGGGCTTCTGGCAGACCGGCTCAGCATCAATATCGAGCTTCCGACGAAGAAAAGTCTGAACCTGCTTGCTCCCCAGAAGGCGCCGAAAAATATCTTCAACCCGATGCGGCAGATCACGCAGACTCTGACGGAACGGCGCCAGCTGAAAGGAGCCGGTACGATGTTCAAGAACCAGGATATCTATAACGTCGGAAATCTCAGCTATTTGGAGCCGGAAGGAGAAAATATCTCTTCCGGAGACGGGAGCCTCGTTGACCTGGCGGGAAATCCAATCGCCGCTCGGAAGCCCGGGAGGCGGAGCAAGGAACGGTTTGCTCCCGCCGGTCAGACGACGCAGATGATCATCGGCGCTACGCCGGAAAGCGACCGTCAGATCGTGAAGACGTCGGAGGATCTCTATCGTACGTTTAAGATGAAGCGAGTCTATTTCTCCGCATATATTCCCGTCCTGAGCTCACCGCTGCTGCCGCCGCAGCTGACGGCGCCGCCCCTTGCCAGAGAGCACAGGCTGTATCAGGCCGATTGGCTGCTGCGTTTTTATGGATTTACCGCCGATGAAATCTTAGATGAGAAGACGCCTTTTCTCGATCTTGAAC
>CAMJRV010000362.1 GCA_946408315.1 uncultured Bacillota bacterium
CGGGCCTTACGGGCTATCTGGAAGGCGGCGCCGGCAGCACCGGCCGGAGCGAAGGGAAACGAGCGGCATCTTCGCCGAAAATCCTTCTTGACGGCGATGAATTTGATAAGTACTGATAATTATAAATGGGACTTTGCCTTTTATCGAGCAAAGTCTCATTTTTCTTTTTGCAATTCAACTTAAGAAATAATAATCTTCACTTTTGCGTAAAATGTCGAATATTACCCCTTAAGTAATTTGAAAATGTGCCGATAACTATACTGAACGATAAAACGGAACTAGTTTCATACAGGAAGGTGGATTGGATCATGCCGGAAAACGTTACGTTTGACCGAGAACGAGAAGCATTATATGAAGAACTGAAAGGAAAACTCCTGGACCTTAAAAAGAGCACAGGAGTGATAAGCGATATTATTTTAGAATATGATTTATTATTGGATCAGGTGTTTTTGAAAATCAAATCGGTGCAGGGAATCGCTAACAAGACGAATCTGCTGGCAATCAATGCATCCATTGAAACGATCCACGCCTCTGATTTGCTGGCCAGCTTTGAAAATATCGTTACGAAAAACCTTATCATTCAGGCAAAGATTATAGCGCAGATCCTGGAACATGATCCTGATTTTATGTATCAGGATGGAGCGAGGGTTTCGAAGGAGTGCGGCATAGAGGAGTTCTTCGTGACGGATGGCCAGGGCCTCGTCCAGTTTACGAATGTCCCGTCTTGGAAAAATGCGGCTTTGAATTCCTCCGCAATCTTGAATATCCTGAAAAACCCCGAGCTGGAAATCGCGCTTCCCGCCTCAGGAAACGGTCTTGACAGCGAGCAGTATAAGGTTGTGGGCATTTCAAGAACGGATCAGCCTGGTATCATCCAGATCGGCGCGCATTTTACGAGGCCGAAGGGACAGCTTGCCATCAACGGCTTTGGCGTTGTCGCCCAGGAGGCGAAGAGACTCGCAGACGTGTCGAAGGAGATCTCAGCGAGAATTACAGCGCTGACCAATGATCTGGGCGTCAGGCTCAAGGAGCTGAGTCTGGAGTTTCAGGATGTACAGGACAGCATTGGGGCCGGGATCGGGATGGCAGGACAATTACAGGAGGGTGCCGGAGTCGAGCGTCAGGGGACCGTCGGTATTGATCGCCAGGAGACCGCAATGCAGGAGATAAAGGACAAGCTGACCGCCTTCGAGGAGAGCCTCATCGGGGCCAGAAGATATTTCAGAGAGCTTTTAGGACCGCTGACCGAGCTGATCAACATCGCGAGGCAGACCAATCTTCTCGGCGTACGCGCAGCCATCGAGGCGGCCCATTCCACCAACGACAAGCAGGACTTTGACGGCCTGCTGAACCGGCATATGACCGCGGAGGCGAAACTGCTCGCCATCCTGATTGAAAGAAGGCCGGATATCACGTGTGACGATCTGGTTCCACTGGCGAACTATATCGGACTGGACGAGATCTGGATTCCGGACGGGGACGCGGTAGTCGAGCTTACGAACGTTTCGGGAGGAAAAGGGTTCCAGTTTCTGAATGAGGGGCAGACGGCCCCCTACATGCGGATTTTAGCCAATCCGGATCTGGTGGTGACCGCTCCGCCGGAGCCCCGTGCGCTGGACGGCAAAGTCATCAAATATGTCGGAGTCGGCAGAAAAGGGAAGGCCGGGCTGGTGCAGATCGGCAAGATATCAAAAATGTACGGGGAAAGTACAGCCGAAGGTTTTTCCGTTGTGGCAAAGCAGATCAAGAATCTGGCGGAGCAGTCGAGGGAGATCACCACAGAGATCGAAACGATGGTGGAAGGCATGGATTTTAAAGCATTAAAGGCCATCGACCAGATGAAGAGTCTGCAGAAACATCGAATGGAAGCGGCGGCAGAATTGGCAAAGCTGAGATGATTCAGCGCCGTTGAATATTGAAAACCCCCTGCAATTCAAAGAGTTGCAGGGTTTTTTGATGTATTTTTTATCTGATGGCCACAAATATTAAGGCGAGGGGGTATGGAGCCTGAAATTGGCAGGCCATCGAACAAAGAATTCCCTATTGAAGTTTTTTTTGCTATATGGTATATTAAAAACATAAGTGGTATATAGAGTATACCACATGAACCATTAAATTTTTTAAGGAGGAAGAATTATGACATTACTTCAGGCAGTACTGATCGGTTGTGTCGCGGCGCTGGCACGTTTGGAAGGCGACTGGCTCGGCGAATGCAAGATGAGAGAGCCAATCGTTACGGGTTTCCTGGTCGGTTTGATCCTCGGAGATCTTCAGACAGGTCTCGTAGTCGGGGCGGCTCTGCAGCTCATGTGGATGGGCGCAACCGGTATCGGTCCGACAGCACAGTTGGACATCGGGACCGGCGGAACCATCGGCGCGGCGGTTGCGATCATGACCCATACCGGAAGCGAAAGTGCGATTCTCTTTGCAGTTCCGGTAGCCGTAATCATGCAATTTTTAGACACCTTATTGCTTTCGTCCTATTCCGGTTTGATGCTGATCGCTGACAGAAAGGCAGAAGCGTTAGATTTCAAGGGAGTAAACCGGATTCATTACTTATGCGGCATTTTAACATTCCTGCTGTATTTTTCCTTGACCACCCTGGCCATGTACTTTGGAAACAGCACGATGGAAGCCATCGTAAAGGGAATTCCTGACTGGGCAAACGCAGGGCTTCACGGAGTCGCCGCACTGCTGCCGTGTCTCGGCTTCGCTTTGCTGCTGAACATCATTATGGAGAAGAAGCTCATTCCATACTTTGTTTTAGGCTTTATTCCGGCGGCTTTCATTGGGTTTGACATTTCGATGGTAGGGATTGCCGCAATCGCGATATCACTGGCCGCTATTATTTACATGGTCAACAGCAATACGATGAAATCCGTACAAGCGGTTCCTGCAAGTTCGGATAATGAATGGGAGGACTAAGATATGGCTCGGAATGAAATAATCAGCACAGAAAACAATCTGACGAGAAAAGATTTTAGAGGCGTTTTCTGGAGGAGCTTTACCTTACTCGGTTCTTTTAACTACGAAAGGATGCAAGGGCTCGGTTTCCTCTATGCGATCATGCCGCTTCTGAAAAAAATCTATAAGGATGACGACGAATCCTTGAAAAAGGCGATGCACAGGCATCTGGCCGCTTTTAACATGACCGTTGCTCCGTCTCCTTTTGTTATGGGTACGACCATTGCCATGGAAGAAAAGGCGAAGAAGGATAAGGACTTTGATCCTGCCTCCATCAATGCCATCAAGGTCTCTCTTATGGGCCCGCTGTCCGGCATCGGTGACACCTTCTTCTGGGGGATATTCAGAATCCTGGCGTGTTCCCTGGCAATCGGCTTTGCAAGCCAGGGCAATCCCATCGCCCCGTTCATCCTCCTGCTCGTCTTCAACGTGCCGAATTTCCTGACGAGATGGTTTGGCCTGTCCTTAGGCTACCGGGAAGGGCAGAACCTGCTGTTTAGCATGCAGCGGTCGGGGAAAATGCAGCTGTTTACGTTCTGCGCGGGAATCGTCGGAGCCATGTCCATGGGCTGTATGATCGCCATGTGGGTCAGCATTAATTGCCCGATGGAGTTTACCATTGCGGGGAATGCAATCGTCATACAGGAATATCTCGACATGCTCCTGCCCAAGCTGCTGCCGCTGGCATTTACCATGGGAATCTTCGCGGCCATTAAGAAAAATGTCAAGGTCACGAAAATCATTGGCGGAATCGTAATCATCGGTTTTGTGCTGGGCCTTTTAGGGATCATTTCCATGTAAGGAAAGAAGGGAAAAACTATGGCTATTTTGGATGTAAGAATTGACGACCGGTTAATTCACGGTCAGGTTTGCGGCTTTTGGATTCCGCAGTATTCTCTTGAGCGAATTGCCATTGTCGACGATGAAATCGTCAACGATGAAGTGAAAAAAACCGCGCTGAAATTCGGCTGCCCTGAGAAATGCAAGCTGTCTATCTT
>CAMJRV010000363.1 GCA_946408315.1 uncultured Bacillota bacterium
ATCTCCCCGGTCGCTCCCGCATCGACATCGATATAGTTCATATCGGCAAAAAAGTCGTTCGTCCTGTGATGGTCAACACAGATGCTGTATTTCCCCGACAGGAACTTGTCCTTTCTCATGACGAACCGTTCGATATCACTGCAATCGACGGATATGGAGATATCCGGCGCATCGACAATGTTCTGATCGGAGGTACAGTAATCTTTTTCAAGAAAAAGCAGGTAGGAAGGGATCTCATCCTCTATGAGGATATGAGCCCTTTTCCCCATTTTCCGCAGCGCAGCGCACAGGGCGATGGAGGAGCCTAACGTGTCTCCATCCATCATGACGTGAGGATACAGCAGTACGGTTTCCGCTTCCCGCAGTTTATCCGCGATTTGGTTCAATGTACTATTCATCATCTTTTTCTTCCGTCTTTTCAATACCCAGTTCATCGATCAGCTTTGCGATATGCCTGCCGTATTCCAGAGAGGAATCGATTTTAAACAGCAGGTCCGGCACGTGCCGCAACTTGACCTGTTTTCCGATTTCACGCCGGATCAGGCCCTTGGCGCTTTTAAATGCTGCCAGGACTTCGTTTTTCTCTTCCTCGCTGACTTCCTCAGACGCCTTGCTTCCCAGCTTCGTAATATATACGGTAGCATAGCTCCCGTCCTCGGTAACATCGACGGCGGAAATGCTGACGATCCCGGACAGTCTGGGATCTTTGATTTCCCTCAGAAGCAAATCGCTGACGATCCTTCTGATCTCTTCTCCCAGACGGCCTGATCTATAACCTTTTCCCATAGAAATTTTCCTTCCGTTTATTTGCGTTCAATCTCTTCCATCTTGAATGCTTCTATGATGTCGCCTTCCTTGATGTCGTTGTAGTTTTCGATACCGATACCGCATTCATAGCCGTGAGCTACTTCCTTCACGTCGTCTTTGAATCTCTTGAGAGAGGAAATTTTGCCCTCGTGAATGACGATGCCGTCTCTCACCAGTCTGATCTCGGCGTTTCTCTGAACCTTTCCTTCCAGAACATAGGCTCCGCCGATGATGCCTGCACCCGGCACCTTGAAGGTATTTCTTATCTCTATCTTGCCCATAACGACTTCTTTAAATACCGGATCGAGCATGCCCTTCATGGCCGCCTCTACTTCTTCGATGGCGTCATAGATGACCCGGTACGTTCTGATTTCAACACTTTCTCTCTCGGCCATGCTGGTGATCGCCGTACTTGGCCTTACATTAAACGCGATGATGATCGCACCGGCAGTATTTGCCAGCATGATATCCGATTCGGTAACCGTACCGACTCCTGTATGAATGATCTTTACCTTGACATTTTCATTTTTCAGCTTTTCAAGAGACTGAGTCAATGCTCCCACGGAGCCCTGCACGTCGCCCTTGATGATCAGGTTCAGTTCCTTGACCTCGCCTTCCTGGATCTGGCTGAAGAGCTGTTCCAGCGTCACGCTGGAATTGCGGGCCATGACCTCTTCTCTCAGCTTGATTCTCCTGTGTTCTGCGATTTCTCTGGCAACCTTATCTTCCTTGACCGCGTTGAATTCATCCCCGGCCTCAGGCACTTCGGCCAGACCGAGAATCTCTACCGCGGTAGCCGGACCGGCTTTCCGGATGGCGTCGCCCTTAAAGTTGGTCATCGCTTTGATCCTTCCGGAACAGGTTCCCGCTACAACGCTCATACCGGCCTGCAGCGTTCCGTTCAGCACGAGAAGGGTCGCGACCGGACCTCTATTCTTATCCAGTCTCGCTTCTATGACAGTTCCCATCGCCAGACGGCCCGGATTTGCTTTTAATTCCAGCACTTCCGCCTGAAGCAGGATCATCTCCAGGAGAGTATCGATCCCCTCGCCCGTCTTTGCAGATACGTGGACGCAGATCGTATCTCCGCCCCACTCTTCGATCAGGATGCCGTGTTCGGTCAGTTCCTGCTTGACTCTGCTCGGATCCGCTCCGGGTTTATCCATTTTATTGATTGCAACGATGATCGGAACATTAGCCGCTCTCGCATGGCTGATGGCTTCCACCGTCTGCGGCATGACGCCGTCGTCCGCGGCCACGACAAGGACCGCGATGTCGGTGACGTGGGCGCCTCTCGCTCTCATAGCAGTAAACGCTTCATGTCCCGGGGTATCCAGGAATACGATCTTCTGCCCGTTGGCGGAAACCTCCGAAGCACCGATATGCTGCGTAATACCGCCCGATTCCGATGCGGTCACGTTTGTTTTTCTGATGGCGTCAAGAAGCGACGTCTTACCGTGGTCGACGTGTCCCATTACGGTGATGATCGGCGGTCTTGCTTTCAGATCCTCTTCCTTGTCTTCAAAGAGCTCCAAGCCTTCCTCAATGACTTCTTCCGCAACCTTGCCCACGACGATGTTAACGCCAAGCTCAGCTCCCAGGATCACAACAGTGTCCTCATCGATGTTCTGGTTGATATTGGCCATAATACCGAGCTTCATCAGCGCCATGATGACCTGTGACGTCGATTTTTCAATCTGATCCGCGAAGCCGGCAACGGTGATCGGAACGTTGATGATCTTCGTGCCCGGCGGCAGATCCGCCAGGTTGATCTCCGGTTCTACCGGCTTTGGAGCAGGCTTCGGCTGAGGCTTCGATCTCTGCGGTCTTTCCAGACTGAAATTTTTCTGCCCCTGGGTATTTTTATGCTGGCCTGACGGTTTGCCGTCCTCCGGCTTTGCATTATATTTCTGCTGCGGTTTGCTTGCAGGCTTCTGATCTCTATCTTTGTTATACGGCCTCGATTCCGGCGATCTCTGCTGAGGCCCTCTTCCTTCGGCCGGTTTCCCAGCACCGGACCGTTCTTCAAAAGGCTTATTCTGCTCTCCCCTCTGCTGATAAGGAGGTCTTGCATTTTGAGACGGTCTTGGGCCTTGGCCCTGGCCCGGCCTCTGCTGCCCGGACTGCTGAGAGCCTTGGGCACTTCTGTACTGCTGATTTCCGCCCTGGGACGGTCTCTGCTGTTGGGACTGACCGCTCTGCGGCGGTCTCTGAGAATAAGGCTGACCGCCTTGCGCCGGTCTTTCCGATCGCTGTTGATTTCCTCCCTGAGCTGGCCGCTGTCCCTGATGCGGCGCCCCCTGGTGCTGTGTACCCTGAGCGGGACGCTGCTGAGGCTGTCCGCTCTGGGCCGGTCTTTCCGATCGCTGTTGGTTTCCTCCCTGAGCCGGCCGCTGCTGCTGGTGCGACGTCCCCTGGTGCTGTGCACTCTGGGCGGGACGCTGTTGCTGCGGTGCTGCCTGGGCCGGAGCGGCAGGCGGATTTACTCTGCCGGACGGCTGCGCCTCATGGGACTGTGTATGCTGCCCCTGGGCCGGACCTGTCGGGCTCGTCGAAGCCGAACTTACCGGTCTCTGCTGGCTCTGCGGGTTCTGCGGTTTCGCGGCAGGCTTCGCCATCCTGGCTTCCGGACTGACGCTTGGGTGAACTGCAGCCTTAACGACCACCTTAACTTCTTCCTTGTCCCTATTCGTTTCGGTTTTCTTCGGCGCAACTTTGACGATTTTCGTCTCTGCGCCGCTTTTCCCGCGTAAAACTGTATTTCTGATCGCGATGACATCCATGTCGGTCAATACGCTCATATGACTCTTCGCATCGATTCCCATTGAATTTATTTTATCTAACATATCTTTACTGGTCATATTCAGTTCTTTCGCTAGTTCATGTACTTTTATACTGGACATTAGAACACCTCCATTCTATTATTCTCCGTCGATTTCTTTTACTATCGCATCTGCAAAATTTACATCCGTAATGCCGAAGATTCCTCTTTCCCGGCTTCCTGTAACTTTTGACAGTTCCTCCATTTTTCCGTAGACCCGTAATGGGACATCGTTGTCTGTCGACAGCTTTGACAGCTTTTTTTGCGTATTCTCCGAGAGGTCCTCGGAAAGAATCAGCAGTTTCAGCTTCTTTTGCTTGATGGCATGCAGGC
>CAMJRV010000364.1 GCA_946408315.1 uncultured Bacillota bacterium
CTAATAGATACGATATTCGTATCTGAAACCGAGAAGAAAGAAGGAAGTACTGCCATGTCTGGACTTAGAACGATAAAAAGAACGGTTACCGGCAGAAATGCCGTTGACGGAGCCGGGGTGAAGCTAGTCAGGGTTTTTGGAAATCACGATGTTGAGGACTTTGATCCCTTTCTGATGCTGGACGCCTTTGACTCTCACAATCCCGAGGATTATATTAAAGGCTTTCCCTGGCATCCCCACCGTGGAATAGAAACTGTAACATATCTCATTCAGGGAGATATTGAGCATGGCGACAGCCTTGGAAATAAAGGAGTCATTTTGAGTGGGGATTGCCAGTGGATGACGGCCGGATCGGGAATCATTCATCAGGAAATGCCGAAGGCGAGCCAGCGGATGCTGGGGGTGCAGCTCTGGCTGAATATGCCTGCCGAAAAGAAGATGTCTCCTCCGAAATACGGCGATATCAAAAGGAATGATATTCCCGTCGTAAAGGACGGCGACGCGTCGGTCCATGTCCTTGCAGGGACATATAAAGGAATCAAAGGCGCCACAGAGGGCGACTATGTCAAGCCGATCTATTTTGATGTGGAATTAAAGGGAGGCGGCGAATGGTCTTTGGAAACCGATCAGGACCAGACCTTGTTCCTCTATATCGTACAGGGCGCGGGTTATTTTGAACCGGGTCAAAAGGAAGCGATACCGGAAAAACACGCCGTGCTCTTCCATCCGGGAAAGTGGTTTTGGGTCAAGGCTGCAGAAGAGGGCACCCGCTTCCTGCTGCTTGCCGGAAAACCCCTGAGGGAACCCATCGCATGGGGCGGCCCCATCGTCATGAATACGGAAGAGGAGCTGGAGCAGGCGTTCGATGAGCTGAACAGCAATACGTTCATTAAATAGAAACAGAGGAGAGGAGTATGACGGCACATACGGTCTATCACGAGCTTGAACCTGTCTATGACGGGAATTCCAAAATCCTGATCCTCGGCACGATGCCGTCGCCCAAATCCAGGGAGTTCGGGTTCTATTATTCCCATCCCCAAAACAGGCTCTGGAAAGTGCTTGCCGGGGTCTTTGATACGGCCGTACCGGGAACGGCAGCGGAGAAGGAGCAGTTTCTGATCTCTCATGGAATCGCTATGTGGGACGTTCTGAAATCGTGCAGCATCAAGGGCGCCGGCGACAGTTCGATCACGGACGCTGAGCCGAACGAGATCAACCGGATTCTTGAGGCGGCGGATATCAGAGCGATCTTTACAACGGGAAAGAAGGCGACGGATTTATACCGGAAGCTTTGCTTTCCGAAAACGGGAAGGCCGTCGGTCTATCTTCCGTCCACCAGCCCTGCCAATTGCAGGAATTGTACGTATGAGACGCTGGCAGAAGCCTACCGGGTGATTTTGGAGTATCTATAAGCGGTCCGAAGACCGTGCTTTATTTTTGATGCAAATTCACGTGTGAATTTGCATTGATATTTCACTGCGAATATTGTATGATATTTGCAGAGGAGATGATGAATATGCCAAATATCAAGCCGATTTCAGATTTAAGAAATTATACGGAAATACTCAATGAGGTAAAAGAAGACAGCCCCGTTTATTTAACCAGAAACGGGCGGGGAGAGTATGCGATTATCAGGATTGAGGATTTGGATAAGCTCAAAGCCGCCGTCAGGTTATTTGCAAAGCTGGAAGAGGGCGAACGGTCGGCAAGAGAGGCAGGATGGCTTTCTCCTGATGATGTGGAAGCTGCATTAGGGCTATGAGTCAGCCGAAGATAGAATACCGTTATTTGGTTTCAAAAAGGAACTACGTTTTTTATCGTCTGAAGTTTGATAAAATCCGTATTATACGCGTACTGAACGAAACTCAGGACTACATGGAACAATTATTTGAAATTAGTTCAGAGGAAGAATAGATATTTCTCAAATAAAATGGGCTGAAGGGAATCTTTAGGATTGCTTCGGCCTATTTTGTTATTCTTTTCTTTCCTTTTTGGCCGCCCCTTATAAAAGGTTGCCAGTGCTTGACATTCATTTCTACGATATGTATAATAAAAACAAATCGTAGAAACGAAAGGAGTAAATCATGAAAATCACATCGGCGGAAATGGAAATTATGCGAATTGTGTGGAGCAGCCAGGATCGGGTTACGACCAGAGAATTGACTGAAAAATTGCCGGATAAAAAACTGACGACCATTTCTACTTTGGCAGGACGCCTCATTGACAAGGGAGTTTTAAAATCTGAGAAAATCGGTCGTTCCCATGCTCATGAATATTGGGCTGTGGTCAGCGAGGAAGAATATAAAAAGGAGCAGACTGAGGAATTCATGCACTATATCCATCATGGCTCCGCCAAAAGTCTGATCAGCGCACTGTTTGATTTGGAGGAATTTACTCAGGAGGACATGAAGGAACTGAGAGAATTCATCGAACAAAAAGGAGAAAAACGATGATCGCGCTTTTATCGGCTACCTTGACGGGGGGAGTCGCGGCTTTTGTCTTAATGGTATTTAAAAATCAGTTTTTAAAAATCCTTAATTGCAGGTGGTATTATTCTATTTGCGTATTCGCACTGATTTTATTTTTTGTACCATTCCGGTTTACTATACCAGCAGATGTTCAACCCCCAGTCACTGTTCCATCTATTCTTCATGAAACACAGCAGGTACAGACAGCGTTCATCACTTCTCCCACTATGACACCGCCCGATGCCGGTGGAGCGGCAGCGTTTTCTGCTGTGCCGCAGCCTGATTTCGTAACAACGGGAATGATTTTTACGGCACTTTGGCTATCGGGAGCAGTTGTTGTACTGACTCGATATTTGTGGAGCTATTGGAAAGTAAAAAGCAAAATAACGAAAACAGAACCAATCCTGTTTTACAAAGGAGTCGCGGTGCATCAAAGCAGTTATGTCGGTTCTCCCATGCTGATTGGCTTTCTTCATCCCAGGATTGTAATGCCGGACTATAATGACGGAGGATTGGAATATCAACTCGCGCTGGAACATGAATATGTGCATTATCGGCGTGGCGATTCCTGGTGTAAGCTGTTTGCAGTTGTGGTCAGCGCAATCCACTGGTTCAATCCGATCGCGCATTTGGCTGTGAAAAATATCGACAGGTGCTGCGAATATGCCTGTGATGAGGCGGTAACGAGCAATATGAATTTCAATGAAAGAAAGCAGTACAGTGAAACAATTTTAAAATATATATGCAACACATCCCCTGTATTATCAAGCATGCTCTCAAAAAATAAACAATATCTATTCAGGAGGTTTGAGCTAATAATGGATATGAACAAAAAGAGCAGAAAGCTCTCAGGCAGCATTGCAGCCGCCGCGGTACTTATTTTTTCAATCCTTACAACCTCTGTTCTATTTGCGGAAGAAACGCCAGCGCTTACAGAGTCTAACGGAGGCATCAGTACCTATTATGCGATCAACCATTCGTTAGAAGAAAACGTGCGGCATGCTTTTGGTTTTCCTTTAGAATCAAAGAGTGGCACGAAAATGACAGTGACAAGATTCGCCCCTTATTATATTGATGAACAAGGACTGGAAATTAAAGGGGGCAATAAAAATGAGGTGGCGTACGGTGTACGGCTTTTCTGGAGGGAAAACAATAAGGAAAATAGCAGCCTAATCCAAAAGACTGTAAAGATACAGGGCAAGCCGGTAAGGGTCGGCTTTACCGAACAGGCGCTTCCTTATAAAGACGACAAGGTGATCGATCAGATGGTCAAGACGCAAATTTCTTTTGAGCTTGGACTTGGCCGCAATAGTCTTTCCGGGGATTATGACCATACTGCATTTGCCGATGAATTGATCAAAAGAGGGATCTATGTGATCGCGCAGGTAATTGAACCGCAGGATATTGAACCTAATTTTAATCGCGCAATGGATGGAACCTACGCATATGGCAATAAGATTTTAACGAAGTACGATGA
>CAMJRV010000365.1 GCA_946408315.1 uncultured Bacillota bacterium
CTGTCAGATACTTCATCGTAGGCGTAATCGTCATTCTGATCAGAGGGCTGCTCACGGAAAGAATTTACGCGTATCTGGTTTCCAAGAACCAGGTTAAGAGTGCATAGGGAGGTGGATCATTCATGTATCATGCCGTAAAAATATCAAAAGGCACCAGCGGATGGGGCGGCCCGCTCGTTATCAAGCCAACAGAAGGCAAAGACAAGATCATGTCGGTTACAGGCGGCGGAATCGATCCCGTCACACGTAAAATCGCCGAGATGACCGGCGGTGTTGCAGTAGACGGATTTTCAAAAGGAGTACCCGATGAGGAAGTCGCAGTCGTTATCGTTGACTGCGGCGGCACCGCAAGATGCGGCGTTTATCCGAAAAAAGGAATCTATACGGTGAATTTGACTCCGGTGGGACAGTCTGGACCTTTGGCGAAGTTCATCAAGGAAGATATTTATGTTTCAGGCGTTAAAGAAAACAATATTGAGCTGTATGAAGGTGAAGTAAGCGAAAAGACTCCTGTCGCGACAGAACCTGTGAAAGCGGAGACAAAGCAGGCCGCCGGAGCGCAAACGCCGGAAAAGAAATCCGGCTTCCTGACACGGCTGGGAAAAGGGACCGGTAAGGTTGTGGGAGATCTTTATCAGGCCGGAAGAGATACGATCGATACGGTAATCAGAAATATTCTTCCGTTTATCGCATTTGTAACGATGCTCATCGGTATTATCACAAAATCCGGTATCGGCGACTTTATCGCCAACACCATTTCACCATTTGCAGGAACGCTCCCCGGTCTGCTGGGAATTTCCATCGTTTGCGGACTTCCGTTTCTTTCGCCGCTCCTTGGGCCCGGGGCTGTTATCGCTCAGGTTGTAGGCGTATTGGTCGGTGTTGAAATCGGAAAGGGAACGATTCCTCCTCAGTATGCACTTCCGGCCCTTTTCGCAATCGACCCTCAGGTAGGATGCGACTTCGTACCGGTTGGCCTGAGTTTGGGAGAGGCGGAACCTGAAACCATAGAACTTGGCGTCCCTGCCGTACTTTTCTCCAGGCTGATCACAGGACCGCTTGCCGTTATCATTGCATTCCTGTTCAGCATCGGACTTTACGCGGCTAAATGAGGTAAGCCCGCCAGTGGGAGTTTCAGAGCCGCTCAATGGGATCATCGAACCAGGGGTAGATGCCCTTGCAGGCATCTACCCGCATAAGAAAGGAGGAACGTTATGGATTACAAATCTCAGATTACCGGAATCGGACCAATGGCAATGGACTTTCTGGACGAAAAAATGATTATCGTATTCAATGACAATGCGCCTTCAGAGTTGGCGGAGCTGTCTATTCTGCATAAGGAATGTCCGGTAGATCGGGAAATTAAGATGGGCGACGTAGTTGCAATCGGCAACGAAAGTTATATCGTCACCGCAGTCGGTGAAGAAGCGAACAAAACCTTCAGTACAATGGGTCATTGTACATTCAAATTCACAGGTAAGTCAGAAGTGGAGCTCCCGGGCCATATTGAACTTTCGGGAGAAGAGGTGCCCGCAATCAAAATCGGGGATATGCTGGAAATCATTTTCACATGATTTTATAAAATTGTCAATTGCTCAACTATTTCCCTTTGGGGAGTGGAGTTAATAGTTATAGTTCAAAATATAGAGAAGAGAAAAGAAAGGCGAAAATATGTGGGGAATCAATACGAAGCTAGCTGTGCTTGAAAGCAGGGGAGAACAAATACAGGCCAGCATTGTCGGTGCAGGGCAGATGGGCAGAGGTATGGTTAGCCAGATGATGCTGATGAAGGGCATGACGCCTGCCATCGTTGTAGACATCAACCCTGAACTGGCAAAGACCGCTTATCTGCACGCGGGTCTCAAGGAAGACGATATCCGGTTTGTCAAAACCGTTGAAGAAGCCAATACCTGGATGGAACAGGGAAAATATGTTTACACGGATGATGCGGATATCGCCGCAAAGGCAAACCTGATTCAGGTAGCAATTGATGCCACCGGCGTCCCTGAAGTAGGAGCAAAGTTTGCGGTAGACAGCATCAATCATAAGAAGCATATCGTAATGTTAAACGTTGAGACCGATGTGGTTATCGGACCTTACCTTAAGCAGCTTGCAGACAATGCGGGAGTTGTTTATACCGGTTCTGCGGGAGACGAGCCCGGTGCGGTCATGGAGCTTTATGATTTTGCGGATGCGCTCGGATTTGAAGTGAGAGCCATCGGTAAGGGCAAGAACAATGCGGTGGATTTGGAATGTAATCCTGACAGTCTTTATGAATACGCCACAAAAAGAGGCGTCAGCCCTAAAATGCAGACCGCTTTCAGCGACGGGACAAAAACGATGGTCGAGATGACGGCCATGGCCAATGCTACAGGCTTTATCCCAGATGTACGCGGCGGTCACGGCGCAGTGGGCACCGCCCAGGAACTGGCAAACATCTACCGGCTGAAGGAGGAAGGCGGGATCCTCAATCAGTATGGAATCGTTGATTATATCAACGGCGTAGCTCCGGGAGTATTTATCATCGTTTCCACATCATTGCCCGATATCAAGCATGAAATGGCATATCTCAGCATGGGCGACGGTCCGAACTATGCGCTTTACAGACCTTACCATCTGACGAGTCTTGAGACTCCGCTTTCTGCGGCTCTGGCTGTCCTGAATCACCAGCCTACCATCGTTCCCAGATTCGGTCTGGTTGCGGAAACTATTACCGTAGCGAAGAAGGATCTGAAGGCAGGAGGGATGCTGGATGGGATCGGAGGCTTTACCGTATATGGGAGCTTTGAAAAAGCCGATGTGGCAAAGCAGGCCGGAGCAGTTCCGCTCGGGCTGATAAATAAGAAGACAAAACTGTTGAAGGATGTGAAAAAAGGCGAACTGATCACCTACGATATGGTAGATCTCGATCAGGGTTCCCTGATCGTACAGCTGAGAAAACTCCAAGATCGATTTTTCTGATAAATGATTGAATTGAAGAGCACAGATTCATCGATTAAGGAATTTGTGCTCTTCTGCTATTGAGAGGGGAAAATGTATAAGCTTATTGCAATCGATTTAGATGATACCCTGTTGAATGACGATGGGATTATCAGTGAAAAAAACAAGGAAGCGATTAAAAGGGCGGAACGTGCCGGAGTGAAAGTAATGATTGTTTCGGGAAGGAGCTATGCTTCCACAAAACAGTTCATCCATGAGATGGCGCTGCCCAATTTGACTGTGAGCCTCAATGGGGCTTATCTCCACGACCCTGCGGACGGCCGGCTCGTCGCCAGCTTTCCCATCGGTCAGGAAACGGCGGCGGAAATCATAAAGGACATCGAGCCTTTCGGTATACATGTAAACTTTTATTACGGAGAAAAGGTATTTTGTCAGGGGCATACGGAGCAGGCCAGGTTTTACGGTGATATGAACCGAATCGAAATAGACTATATCGATTCCCTGGCAGAATTGAGCAAAACGGTTCCGGCGGGAAAACTTCTGATGAGCAATGACCGGGAAAAGCTGATACAGATCAGAGAGCTGCTGCATAATAAGTTCGGAGATCAACTGAACATTGTATTCTCAAAACCTTATTTTCTGGAAGTGACAGATAAAAAGGCGTCAAAAGGCTCAGCCCTTCTCAAGGCGGCCGAAATATATGGAATCAAGCCGCAGGAGATCATTGCCATGGGCGACAGCGAGAATGACCTTTCCATGATCAGAAGCGCAGGACTTGGCATTGCAATGGGAAATGCCGGTGACAAAATTAAAAAGGAAGCTGACTTCACAACCCTTTCTAACAATGAAAGCGGTGTGGCATATGCGGTCAATAAATTCATTTTTAATGAAGCGTGATCGACGGAAAAAAGGAGGTAAATAAAATGATAGCAGAGAAAAATAAAATCAATAAAGAAAAAATGAAAGAAATGTATCTTAAGATGCTGCATACGAGACTG
>CAMJRV010000366.1 GCA_946408315.1 uncultured Bacillota bacterium
CGAATGTAGAGTGGAACAAGGATTACGGTTTTATTGTCGACCGCCCCTTTGCCGGTGAGGAACTGTTCGATATGCCTGCAGGCGTCGGCATGAATACCCTCGTCAAAGTGGAGCATGAGGAAACGGTGACGATTCCCCGATACCTGCAGCGGTACGGGCTGAGAAGATGCACCTTTAAAATCGCGTTGGACAACAATTTAGTCAAGGCGTTGAAGGTGATCAATTCCCTCGGTCTCAGAAGCTTGAAGCCGGTTGACGTAAACGGCGCCATGGTCATCCCGAGAGACGTGGTTGCGGCCTGCGCGCCTCAGCCTATCAATCTCGGCGACGAGATGATCGGGAAAATGTGCGTGGGAATCCATTGCAAGGGCATGAAGGACGGCAAGACGAGAGAGGTATTCATGTACCAGCCTTTTGACAACCAGATCGCCATGAAGAACTGGAAGATGCAGGTTGTCGTAGCCCAGACCGGCTTTGGCGCCGCCGTGGCCATTGAGCTGATCGGCAAAGGCATCTGGAATGATAAAGGGGTCTTTTCACCGGAATATTTTGATCCGATCCCATTCCTCCGCATTATGGACGAAGCCGGATTTGAATACGGTATCGATGAAATGGATTCGGAGTATAAGACGATCAATGACAAGAAGATCATGGCACAGATTTATAAGGATGCGGCAACCTTACAGAAAAAGAAAAAATAAAATAGAATAATATCGCTTCAGTAACCGCTGGCTGCTGAATAAGGAGGTTCCAAATGAGCGAATTGCAAGTTCATGGTGTGGCCGGACTAAAGAGGCATAATATTAAAACGCTGAATATCGTATTTATGATTTACTGTCTCGTGGCTGCGGGCGCGTTCGGTATCGAGGAAATGATACCGATCAGCGGTCCCGGCCTTACCTTGCTGATGCTGGTTCTGTTCCCGATCTTCTGGGCGCTGCCGATCAGCGAGATGGTAGCAGAGCTGGGCTCTGTCCTTCCCTCCGAAGGCGGAGCGTATGTATGGGCGAAAGAAGGTCTTGGTGAATTTTGGGGCTGGCAGGTCGGTTTCTGGGGAACGATCGGAACCTGGCTGCAGCAGGCGATGTATGTCGTTCTCGTCGCAGGCTATATGCAAAAGTTTATTCCCCTGACTCCGGTGACCTCCTTCCTTGTGAAGCTGATGATGATCTTGATTTTCACGATAGTCAACCTTCTGGGGATCAAGGAAGTTTCCCGGGTCAGCACGGTCCTTTCCATCGCGGTCATTGCGGGATTTACCGTCGTGGCGGTGGTGGGCCTGGCCAACTGGCAGTACAATCCTGTCGTGCCCTTTATTCCAGAAGAATCCGGAATTATCGACAGCCTCGGCGGGTCCATCTGCATCGCCATCTGGATGTACTGCGGATATGAGACGATGGCAAACGTGGCGGGAGAGATCGAAGATCCGCAGGTGATTCCGAAAGGACTGATTATCGCCATGCCGATCATCGCGTTGAGTTATTTCCTGCCGACCCTTGCGGGTTTGGCTTCTGTCGGACAGTGGGAAAGCTGGGCTACGGACGGACAGCATGCGATAGGCTATATGGATGTGCTGATTACCTATCTGGGACCGGCCTTCGGTTTTGGCTTCATGGTCATCGCCATTCTATCTCAGTGCTCGATTTTCAACGCCTATATCGCCTCCGGTTCCAGAGGATTTTTCGTAATGGCCGACGACCACCTGTTTCCGAGATTCATGGTGAGGCTGAGCAAGAAAAGAAAGGTTCCGGCGGTGAGCATCATCACGATGGCGTTTTTTACGGTAGCATTGTGCCAGTGGGATTTTACCACCCTTGTCATGGCGACCACGCCGCTCATGCTGTACCTGTATATGGCTCTGGCAATTGCTACGAGGCGGCTGAGAAAGAAATATCCTGTTGAAGAGAGAAGAGCAAAGGGCTTGTTCGTGATCCCGGGCGGTAATTTCGGCTTGAATTTCATGACGGCGCTTCCCTTTGTCATTTCGATCATCGCCTTATACGTAAACGGAACAGAATATTTCATGTCGGGTTTTCTCATGCTGTTCATCAGCCTGATCGGCTATATACTCTGCAAGTGGTTCTATGGAGGACTAAACAAGGTCGATCCGGAGAGATATCACATCAATCCGAAAACGAGACTGGCTTTCGGAGATACGATCCATATCGGGATCTACGTCATTTTCTGCGGCATCGCTTCCTTTATCGGTTCCATTTTACTGTACCTTTATGAAGGGGAATGGGGAGAGGAGTATTATCTCGAAGAGTATGGAAGCGGACTTTTCAGCGACTTTTGGGGTATGCTCGACGTCTGCCGGTACGGCGGCATCCTGCTGATCCTGGCCGGCATGATTATCCTGGCGATAGGGAGACGGGTAGAAGGGGTTCAACTGAACGAATTCCCCGAATCATGATTGACTCTCAGAAAGAAATAATTAACTTTCAGGGCAAATCAATGAAACAGGGCAAGCCGTCAAAGCTTGCCCTGTTTTATCTCTATTCTGTACCCGGACGCCAATAAGGCGGATTCCAGCGTGGAAGAAATCATTCTTTGGCAGATTTCTTATTAAGCTTCAGAACGATATCCCGCTCGGCGGCCGCAGCCTGAAACAGGCTTGCCGCAAGGGCAGCTCTTTCTTTCAGCGTGAAACGATCCTCATCTGCTTCCGTTGCGAGCTGTGCCATGACCGGCTTGATATCGTGCAGTTCCAAAAGATTGACGGCGATACAGAAAAAGTTTTTGCGCCGGCCGTCGTTGTAATGGTCCAATAAATATCTCAATATGCCGATCTTTTCGTCCAATTCGGCCTGATAGGCGTGTATTCCGATTCTCCTGACTTTCTCAAAATCCTTTAACTGGTTGCGGTGGGTAATAAACGAGTCAAATTCATCGATGCCATCGTATTTTTCGCAGGGATATTCTTCGCACTGATAGCAGTATTCCATTTCCCCGTGCTGTTGGCTGCACTTTATTATCCTGCAGGGCTGGTTTCCGGCTCCGCCGCCGCAGCCGGGGCAGTAATCCCCCAGATGCATGGGACATAGGCCGCAGTTTAAGCCGCAAAGAGAAAACAAAGGATATTCCCTTTTATAATCTTTCATTTGCACTCCTCCGATCAATTACTCCCGTTTATTATATCGCACATCAGGAGGGGTTAGCAAGTTTCGTGGGCTGATATGTTCTTCAGCAACAGCTTTAACGGAATATTTTCCAGAATAGCTGGATAAAAGTGATCTTGACAAAACACAAAATTGACGATAAGATTATGGTAATTAAATAAATATCTTCAGGGCAGGGTTAGATTCCCTACCGGTGGTAAAGCCCACGAGCCGCAAGGCATGATTCGGTGAAACTCCGAAGCCGACAGTATAGTCTGGATGAAAGAAGATGAGTAGACGCAGTTTTTCTGTGTGTATGAAGGTTCGCTCTGGAATAGTTTTTATTCCAGACTTTTTTATTTCCGTCAGCACAGGTTCAAACCTGCGATATCTAAAAACCCTGAACGATTTTTTGTTTAGGGTTTTTTCTATTTGGAGGTGTTATATGACAGACACAGAATACATGCAACTTGCTGTCGGTCTTGCGAAAAAGGGCTGCGGCTGGGTAAATCCCAACCCTATGGTGGGCGCTGTGATTGTAAAGGACGGCAAGACAATCGGGCAGGGTTACCATCAGAAATATGGAGCGCTGCATGCCGAGAGAAATGCCATAGCAAGCTGCGACGTATCACCGGCAGGTGCAACAATTTATGTGACCCTTGAGCCATGCTGCCATTACGGCAAAACGCCGCCCTGCACAGAGGCAATTATCGAGAGCGGTATATGCCGTGTAGTAATCGGTTCTTCCGATCCCAATCCGAAGGTTTCCGGAAAAGGCGTTGAAATTCTTCGCTCCCATGGGATCGAAGTAATCGAAAACCTATT
>CAMJRV010000367.1 GCA_946408315.1 uncultured Bacillota bacterium
GTCTGGAAGACGACCTGTCCGGCAAGCTCACCTTCAATGTGGGAGGACTGAGTTTCGACGGCAATACGGCGAAGATCACGGTGGATATCAGATATCCTGTAACGAAATCGAAGGAAGCGATCTACGAGGGAATGGAACCTTTCCTCGCGGAGAGTGGTTTCCGTCTTGAGGAGCAGGACCATATCCGTTCCATCTATCAGGAATCGGATCACCCCGTGGTGACGACGCTGGTGAACGTTTACCGTGAAATCAGCGGGGACAGCGAGAGTCAGCCCACCGCCATCGGCGGCGCAACCTTCGCGCGGGCGATTCCCAACTGCATGGCCTACGGACCTCTGTTCCCGGGCGATCCGGAGCTCGAACATCAGAAAAATGAGGGAGCACAGATTTCTCAAATGTTAAAGGCCGGACATATCTATGCGGAGGCCATCTATCGGTTGACAGGAGAGACATTATAGGATTTTTCCCGCGTCTTTCGCTTCACTTTTGCGGGGCTGTTGCACTGTTACTATTCACAGCTTCCGCGGGTTATGGTATTTTCAACGTTCCTGGAAGGGACGTTGAAAATACCAGTGGCCAGCCTTTTTTTAATTGTTGACATTACTATTCTTTTGTGATACTTTGATACCGATAGAAACATATTTTGCTTAACAGGAAAGATTGCTTCCTGCTTGAACAAATTAGGGAGCGCTGAACGACGATGTGCGATGACAAGAATACGATTTATATTGTCGGCCATGGAAAGACGGCAACCGACAATGCAATAACAAGCAATTATAAAATTTTCTTTATCGGCTTTATCGTTGATATCAATACCGGCGAGATCATTGATCTGGAATGCACTGCGACCCTTGACATTACAAGACGGTTCATAAGGAGGATCTTTCTGGGGCGAAATTTTTCTTTGTATGATCCTTCGCTGGAATCGGAGATCCTTTCCAGATATTTTGGAACATCCCAGAAGGCGCTCGTTACTGCCTATAAGGATGCTCAGAAAAGGTTTACTGAAATTAAAGACAAAAGAGCATAGAGATAGATTATTAATTTGACTGCTTTATTCTAATATAGGCGATACATGGATAAAATGTTTTGCCATCACGAATGAAATCCAGTGAAACTGCAAGTGTGCGTGTTTTATTGGGTTTTTTTAATTGAATCGATAAGGGTATTTGAATCATAATTGGAAAAGGAGAGGACGTATTATGACTACA
Source organism: uncultured Bacillota bacterium (assembly GCA_946408315.1). Lineage (GTDB taxonomy): Bacteria > Bacillota > Clostridia > Peptostreptococcales > Anaerovoracaceae > Anoxybacterium. The sequence continues at coordinate 1,212 of CAMJRV010000367.1, forward strand.
GTAAAATCCATGGAAAAGTCTAAGGGGAAATCTGCGGAAACAGGGGAGATGACCACCTCAGAGCTTATGGTTAAGTGTCTGGAAGCCGAGGGAGTAGAGTATATTTTTGGTATACCCGGCGAAGAAAACCTGGCTCTGATCGATGCATTGAAAAATTCCACGATCCGATTCATAACCACCCGTCACGAGCAGGGGGCTGCGTTTATGGCTGACATGTTCGGAAGGCTTACGGGAAGAGCAGGTGTCTGCCTTGCAACCCTCGGTCCCGGAGCTACCAATCTCGTCACCGGTGTTGCGGACGCACAGTGTGACGGTGCTCCTCTTGTTGCGATCACAGGGCAGGTAGGCACTGATAAAATGCATATTACCTCTCATCAGTTTCTTGAACTGAATAAGATTTTTGAGCCCATTACAAAGCGTACCAAGCTTGTGGTCAGACCCGATACCGTCGCCGAAATTGTCCGTCTCGCCTTTAAATATGCCGAAAGCGAAAGGCCGGGAGCCACTCATATCGACTTTCCGGTAAACATCTCAAAGATGAAGGCCTTGCCGGAGGAAGAGCCTCTTGCAAGAACCACGACAAATTTTAAAGAATACGCCAATATGCTCAGTGTAGAAATGGCGGCAGCAGAAATCTTCAAGGCAGAAAATCCAATCATACTGGCAGGCAGCGGCGCTGTACGGGCAAATGTTTCCGACACGCTGACAAACTTTGCCGAGAATTTAAAAATACCGGTAATCAATACGATGATGGCCAAGGGCATCATTTCCATGGATAGCCCATATGCGATGATGACGGTGGGGATTCCTCAAAAGGACTATGCCAATATGATCCTGGAAAGCGCTGATCTCGTGATTGCCGTAGGTTATGACCTGGTTGAGTTTGCCCCGACTTCATGGAATTCTCGTGCCGATAAAAAGATCATTCATATTGGTAAACGTCCGGCTCACATAAACAAATGCTATCAATGCATGGTGGAAGTGGTCGGGGACATGACGGAATCCCTTAACAGCTTATTAAGGAGAACCACCAGGAAAGCAGTGCCATCATATGCACTAAAAATCAAGGAAAAATTCATAGAGGAACAGAAGCAGTATGAAAAAGACTACTCCTTCCCCATGAAGCCGCAGAAGATATTGAGAGATGTCCGTTCTCTGCTGGATAAAGATGATATCCTTATTTCCGATGTTGGTGCTCATAAGATGTGGATCGCTCGTGAATATGATTGCTATAAGCCGAACACCTGTATCATTTCCAATGGTTTTGCTTCCATGGGTATCGCTGTTCCAGGTGCAATAACGGCGAAATTGCTGAACCCGGATAAGCGAATCCTCGCCATTACAGGAGATGGGGGCTTTATGATGAACTCTCAGGAGCTTGAGCCTGCTGTCAGACTTGGCTTGAATTTCGTTGTCCTCATTTTCAACGATTGCAGCTACGGGCTGATCAAATGGCGTCAGATGGATCAGTATGGAGAAAGCCATTTCGTTGACTACACCAATCCGGATTTCATCAAACTGGCGGAAGCAATGGGGTGCAGGGGATATCAGATAAAAGCAGCCGAAGAATTTATTCCCGTAATGGAAGATGCCTTTGGCCAGAACGTTCCGTGCATCGTGGACTGCTCTGTGGATTACAGTGAAAATGTGAAGCTTACAAAACATCTGAAAACAATTTATGGAAGCCTGGAGGTATAGGGCTATATGGATTTCGGAAATAACAACCGGGTGTTGGCAGCCGCCAATCGTATGATAGACCCTATCATAGACGGTATGCAGGAGGAAATCATAAGAGCAGTGCAGCAAAGCATTCGGATCAAAAGCGTAAAGGGTGCTCCCGGAGAAGAGATGCCTTTTGGAGAAGGTCCTGTCAGGGCGTTGCAGCATGCTCTCAATCTTGGGAAAGACCTTGGATTTCATATAGAAAACCTTGAAAATATGGTGGGATTTGCGGAATATGGCGACGGAGAAGAAATGATTGCCGTGCTCAGTCACCTGGATGTGGTCCCGGCAGGAGATGGATGGAGCCGTCCGCCTTTCGGCGGTGAGGTGGAAAAAGGGTGCATTTGGGGAAGGGGGGCGACGGATGACAAGGGACCTGCCATAGGATCGTTATTTGCCCTGAAGGCGCTTCAGCAGTCGGGTCTTCCGTTGAAACGCAGGATTCGAATCATCTTTGGAACAGATGAGGAATCAGGAAGCAGGGATATGCCCTGCTATTGCAGAACTCAGGAGCTGCCTGTCATGGGCTTCACGCCCGATGCCAGCTATCCTGCGATATTTGCCGAGAAAGGAATTTTGACATTCGCTTTCACAAAGAAAGTTCGTCAGGAGGGCGCCGTGAAGCTGGTCTCCTTGTCAGGCGGTACGGCGCCTAACGTAGTGCCTGATAGGGCAAAGGCGGTGGTAGGTTTTCCAGACGGAACCCGGAGAAGTTACAGTGGAATTGGAGTCTCCGCCCATGGCAGCATGCCGGAGCTTGGGAAAAATGCGATTGTTGATCTGCTCCATAAGCTTGAACAACTGAAGTTTGCACCGGAGGTCAGGCAATTTTTTAATTTCCTTCGAGAAAAGCTGGGGGAAGAGACCGACGGCAGATCTTTGGAAATAAAGATGAAGGATAGGCCATCGGGGGATCTGACGTTGAACCTGGCCATGATAAATTTCAAAGAGGAGAATGGTTTTCAGGAGATTTCGGCTATTGTCAAT
>CAMJRV010000368.1 GCA_946408315.1 uncultured Bacillota bacterium
CGACAAACCCGGCCCAGGGATTTACATATTTTTCAGCATAAAGGCCAAAAGAGCCGGCTGATGGGTGGACTACCGCCATTTCGGTCAGCGCGAACATCATAATCAGACAAATACAAACACCAAGACAATAGGAGATGATGACGCCAGGACCTGCCAGACTCACCGCAAAGCCGCTTCCCAGGAACAAGCCTGTTCCGATGGCTCCGCCCATTGCGATCATTGTGAGCTGTCTCCTGTTCAATTGCCTTTGAAGGCCGCTTTCTCTTGCCGTTACATCATCATGGACATTACTCATTGTAATTTCACTTCCTTTCATAATACCTGTTTTTCACTTGCGTGAAGCTATGAATAAAAAGGAGCGGGAAAAGACTGATTACATCCTTACGTTTCAATAATTTCTCTCATACAATCGAGAACATATTCGATATCCTTTGACGAAACTCCGTGGTTCGTTACAAAACGAATATAATTTCCTTCGCGGCCGTCGTTGGCTTTGATACCCTTTTCCAAAAGTTTATCTATGATATATTGCTGTTCCAGCCCGGTTCCTCCGATATCGGCAAAGACCATGTTGATTTCTGTCTGCCGCATGTTGACTTGAATTCCCTTGATTTCGGAAAGCCCTTTGGCCAGAAGCTTTAAGTTATCATGGTCCTCCTGGAGTCTGCCGGCCATTTTTTCCAGCGCGATGATACCGGCTGCCGCCAGGTAGCCTGCCTGCCTTAAACCTCCGCCCAGCATCTTCCTGTTCCGGTGGGCCTTTTCAATAAACTCCGCACTTCCTGCAAGCACGGAGCCTACCGGAGCACACAAGCCTTTCGACAGACACATCTGGACGGAATCAGTATACCTCGTTATCTCGCCGGCATCTACGCCAAGGGCCGCCGCCGCGTTAAATATTCTTGCTCCGTCGAGATGAACGGGTATGCCGTGCGCTTTCGCCAGTCCATAAATCTCAGCCATGACCGGCAGCGGATATACCGTGCCCAGACAGGTGGCGGTCTCCATGCAGATCAGTCCCGTGTCGGGGAAATGCTGGTTTTTGCCGCGGACCAGCGCCTGGACATCCTCAGGCTGCATGATGGCATTTTCATCGTCCACCGTCCTTACCGTAACCCCGGACAGCACGGCCGCAGCGCCGACCTCCGCCAGCACGATATGGCTTCCGGAACAGGCGATCACCTCGTCGCCTCGTTTTGTATGGGTCATAATAGCAAGCTGATTTCCCATCGTACCGCTGGTTACAAACAGCGCCGCCTCTTTCCCAAGCATCTCGGCCGCTATTTTTTCAAGCCGTTTGACGGTCATATCCTCTCCGTAAACATCGTCGCCGACTTCGGCATGAAACATAGCCGACCTCATCTCATCCGTCTGGAGTGTGATCGTATCGCTACGCAGATCAATAAACTTTTCCATATTGCTCCTCTCATTCCACCTGCAGAACCGTCGCTCTAATAGTATCGCGGCGGGTTGAGGGAATATCTCAATAATTTCGCACCTGTAACAATATCAAAGACCGGAATTCCGAACCTTTCGTATATGTCCGCACTGAACGTGCCAAGGTTTGAACATTCGATGACGAGAGCTCTCACATCGGAATTCGCTGTCAGCTTTTCAACAGCCGACAGAACGTCGGCTCTCATCCGGTTCACATCTAATTCTGAGCCGCCATGGATGACTACTTCAGAGAAGTGGGGCTCATCCTGCATTCCCTGAATTTTGATCTTGATGGAATCGTCATATCCGCAAGCCCTCAGATGGCTTTCCTTCAGCAGCTCTGAATGGCCTGTCAGGATTCCCACCGAACCATTTTTGCCGATCAGCTGCCACGCGAGGGGGAGAAGGACCAGGGAGGAGGAAATCGTCATCAGACCGCCCTCCGCTGCCATTTCCTGCTGATACAGGCTCATGAGCCCGCAGTCTCCCACGACGGCTTTGACCCCTTTTTCTTTGAGATTCCGTACGGCATTCACTAATTTTTGCTTGATTTCATCGGAACCATTAATCAGATCGGAAAATTTGCCGTCTACGATTTCATAGTGGACCTGGAAATCAAACGTGCCCGCGTGACCCGGATCTCCAAGGGCGCGAGGGGAGTTCTGGGAAAAGACGAGAACGCCGATCTCCTGTCCGTAGAAGGAATGTCCTCCCTTTATCACGACTATCCCTCCTCCCGTTATTTCTTGACGTAAGTGGGCTTCTTTTTCCCGACGATATCCTTCAGCACGGCAAAGAGCCTATCGAGATCGGATTGGTTATTGTAATATTGGCAGGAGATTCGGAGTCCGCCGATATGGTTTGTAAACCGCATGGCGACAAAAACCCTGTGCTTATGGATCTCTTCCAGAACCTGCTGCTCCTCTTCAAGGGTGTCATAAAGCCGGAAGATCACGATGCCGGACCGGTGCTCCGGATCTTCGTGGGTGACGAGAGTGGCGCCCAGTTCCTTAAGCCCTTTCATGGCGTATTCGGTCAGGCTGAAGATGTGCTCCTGTATGTTCTCGATTCCGATTTCATTGACCAGGCTGAGGCTTTCCCCAAGGGCGATCGCTCCGAGGTAATTGGATGTTCCGCCGATCTCAAATTTTCTGGCAACGTCGGGGAATTCCCAATCGTTTGTCGCCTTGATGGACGGCGTTCCAAAATAGTTGCCCCATCCGCCCTCGGGATCTTTGAGGTTCAAATATCCGTAGAACGCCGGTTTGATCGTCGGAATCAGATCTTTTCTTATGTAGAGAACACCCGTGCCAAACGGAGAGTTGAGCCATTTATGCCCCCCGGCCATCAGCATATCCACATGAAGCTCTTTTACGTCGATCTTATAAACGCCCACGTGCTGGATCGCATCCACGACGAGATAGATGCCCTTCTCTTTGCAGAATTCGCCCAGAGCCTTGATATCGATCATCCATCCGTTGCACCATTCGACGGAGGAAGTAACGATCAGCTTCACCTTGTCGTCAACCAGTTCCGCAAAATCCTCTACGTCAAATTTTCCGTCCCTGCCCGGCACCTCGATCACTTCGATTCCGTGGGTTTCTCTCATCATGCACCACGGTATGGCGACCTGCAGGAATTCGAGGCTTGTGGTCAAAACCTTATCTCCGGCCTTTAAAGGCAGAGACGTCGCTGCGATATTCAAGCCGTGGGAGGTGCTTTCGATCAGCGCAATTTCGTCCAGATCGGCGTTCAAAAGCTTTGCCGCCTCTACGTAGGCTTTCTGTCTCCGGGAATCCATGGCGATGTGATGGGCCGATGAACTGCTCTCGTCGTTTCTTGCACAGTAATATGTAAAATCGACTAAGGCGTCCACGCTTCTCTTGGGAGGAAAGCTTACACAGGCCGCATCCAGAAAGGCCATCTCCTCCAGTTGAGGAAATTCTTTTGTTCTTGCTTCTAAAACGTTCATTTTAAACCTCCTGGGTCCCGACCGCGACCGCTTCGATTTCGATCATCGCATCCATCGGCAGTTTTGCGACCTGCACGCAGCTTCGGGCCGGACTGTTCTCCGGAAAATAAGTGGCATACACTTCATTAAATGCCGTAAAATCAGCCAGATCCCGTAAAAACACGGTGGTTTTTATGACGGAATCCATCGCTGCGCCTGCCTGGGCCAGAATTGATTTCACGTTCTCAAGGGATTGGATTGCCGCGCTTTTAATGTCCGAGGTGACAAGCTGTTTCGTCTCCGGATTGATGGGAAGCTGCCCGGAAGTATAGATAAAGTCCCCTGTTTTTATTCCCTGGGAATATGGCCCGATCGCAGCAGGCGCCTTATCTGTGGATATTGGTTCTTTTCTCATAATTCCCTCCTTTAAGTATTTTGTTGCCGTTTAGCGTCATTATATAGTATAATTTTTTCACTTAATGTAAATTAGACTACAAAATAAAATTATTTATATTGAATATAAT
>CAMJRV010000369.1 GCA_946408315.1 uncultured Bacillota bacterium
GGCTCTTCCTGCACAAAACCAAGGTGATCTCCGGGTCAGCGGCGTGTTTGTCGGCTCGGAAGAAGCGCTGAAATGGACTCTGCGTCCCCTGCTGGAAGCGACTCAGCCAAAGACCGCCGAGTTCCACTCCACTACCTGGATCGAAGCTGCGCGACAGGTTGCAGGAATACCGGTGACGCAGGAGTTATTTAAGAATTCTTCCGCCTATGCCTATGAGCCTCTGTCCGACGAGGCGCTGAATGTACTGATCCACAACCTGCAGACCGCGCCGGGCCCCGTGAACGTAGCTGCCTTCGACGCCTGCGGAGGCGTCATCAGCCAGGTACCTGAAAACGCTACGGCATTTGTACACCGCAAAGCCCTGTTCGTGATCCAATACCAGTCCTATTGGACCCAGAACGCGGACGCTGATAAAAATATTCAATGGATTGAGCGGTTTCGCAGATCCATGCTCCCCTATACGGAAGGCGCGTATCGCAACTACTGCGACTCCATGATTGTCAATTGGCCTGCCGCCTACTTCGGCAAAAACCTGGCCGGACTGATGCAGGTCAAACAGACGTACGATCCAGAGAATCTGTTCCGATTTGAGCAAAGCATTCCAATATACACGTGAGGTGATTCCATTGTTACATTACGAATGGGGAGTTGACTCCGCCGAGAATGTCACTGAAGACTTATTTCAATGCGTGATACGTAATTTAGGTTATCCGGAATTCTGGGGCAGATACCTGATAAGAGTCCCCGGCATTTCGGAAGGGCTGACAAGACAGGAGATCGCCTTCCTCCAAAGCAAATGTGTAAAATTACTGCCGATCTATAACTCTTTTCAGGAGGCGGAGGGTTACACCCAGGGGAGATTGGCCGCAGAGCGTGCGGCCTTTCATGCCCGAGAACTCGGAATTCCGGGAGGGGTTCCGATCTTTGCGAATGTCGAGCGGTTTTTTCAAATTGACGGCGAGTGGATTCAAGGCTGGACGGAAGCAATCGTTACAAGCGGATATCAAAGCGGAATTTACAACGATCCGATGGAAGGCGGCTTTAACAGGGCGTTCTGCAACGCGGTAAGAGAAAACGAATGGGTAAAAACTCTGACTATATTGTGGAGCGCCCAACCGGAGGCCGCGCCCAGCGGTCCTCAGAATCCTCCAAGCTATGAGCCGAAGGCCCCCGATTGCGGGGGCAGCGTGTGGGCCTGGCAGTACAGCCGTGAAGCGACTCCCTGTCCGATCGATATGAATCTGGCCAGCAGCAGACTGGTAAATATGCTATGGTGATAACACCAACCCTAGCTTTTTCTTCTGCTTACAGAATTGATCGTCCTTGGAATATAATTTGTCAACGACCATTTTTGCCTGGGAAGTCATCCCCCAGTAATAAACGGGAGTGCCGAGTATGACCGCATCAGAATCATAAATTTTTTGAATGATTTAGCACTGTCGTCAAGGATTATACAATCTCCGCCGTTTTTTCTACAGCCATCACAGTTATTGCAACCGCTAAGTTTCAGCTTAGTGATGTCAACCAGCTCAACCTCGACTTCCGTGAGGTTTGTTGTATCATTCATTCGATATTGATTTCGCCGGAAGCAAGGGTAATTGCAAGGCCGCCGACTTTTACCTTTACTTTTCCCGCTTCTGATACGATCTGCGTCTCTATTTTGGAGGGCCTTTCCATCTTCTCACCCTGAATGACAGTATTTATGGTATCAAGTTTAACAATCCCGTAGTCATACAGATAGTAAGCTAATGCGCCGTTTGAAGTTCCTGTTGCCGCCTCTTCATCGATGTCATACAAAGGTGCAAAATTTCTTGCATGAATTTTTCCATCTTTTGAATTTAACGTGAAAGCATGGACGCCAACTGCATCATACTTCCTGGAGAGTTCAGTGAGGGCCTTAAAATCGGGGCTGATCTTTTCCAGCTCCTCTTCATTTCTGACAGGCATAATGATATCGACCAATCCGGTTGATACTTTTCTGGGAAGCAATTCGATATCCGGATATCCATCGCACATTCCCTGGACTTTTGAATCCAGCCCCATAATGCGGTATAGCTCTTCCATCGGCTCTCCTTGCGGAATCGTCTCAAAGATCTCCGGATCCGCCATATCCATCAGGATGGAGCTACCAGTCACTGCAATTTCCAGATCACCTGCCAGCGTCTTGTTTCTATATGTCTTGCCTGACTGAATGATTCCTTCGCTAAGCAGTGTGTAGAAAGAAGCTATCGTTGCGTGGCCACATAAATCAACCTCTGCCGCAGGCGTAAAGTATCTTATGTTAAACTCCTCATTTTCAAGCTTCTTGATAAATGCAGTCTCCGAATATCTAAGCTCTGCCGCCGTTTTCAGCATCACTTCATCCGCAGGGAAATCGGCTCCGTCCGCCAGAATAACCACTCCGGCCGGATTCCCTCCAAAGAGTCTGTCTGTAAAAGCATCAACAATACTGAACTTCACCTTGCTCACCCTTTCTTTCGCAGGCGGACTGGCCGCCCTTCAAATGAATTCAAAATATTCTCCCAAGCCTTTTTCCTTTGCTATTTCATACACTCTTGCAGCCGTAACATTGTCCTGAATGCCCATCCCTGTGGTGTCAAAGATTGTGATCTCATCATCCCTCTCTCGGAGCGGCTTCTCTCCCGCCAGGAGCTGGCCGATTTCCGCATAAATATCGGCTTCCGTGATGATTCCCGAGACGATTGCATTTCTGGTTTCACCCAAGCTGACGCATTGAGGGATGCTGTCGTTTACAACCTTGGCATCCCTGAATATTTCAGGGTCCCATTCATTTTTGCCGGCCATATCCGCACCCACGGCCACAATATGCATCCCCGGCTTTACCAGAGACTTATCTACGAAATACTTTTTGGAGGGCGTCGTGGAAATCGCAATATCGGCGTCTTTCATAGCCTCTTCCGGCGTATCGCAGAGGACTACCTTCGCCCTGGTGTTTTCTTCCCCATCCCCTTTATATTTGGCAAGTTCTTTCTGATACTCGCTGTAAACCCTTACCTCCTGAATATCCATTACCTGACATAACGCATAGATCTGCATTCTTGCCTGTCCGCCGCCGCCAAAAACCGCCACTGTCTTAGAATCTTTCCGCGCCAGCAATTTCGATGAGATGGCTCCCGCCGCGCCGGTTCTGATTCCTGTGATCAGGCTGCCGTCCATAATGCAGAGCGGCGCGCCGGTCTTTCCGTCAAACAGCAGAACCGTGCCGATCATCGTAGGAAGATCGCTGTCCTTTCCATTGTTAGAAAACAAAGAAGCAATCTTGACCGAGATGCTCTCATTGAGCTTATTATAACACGATTTAATATCAGTTTCTCCATTATATTCCGGTATTTCCATAGATACGATATCCGGCTGCTGCACTTTCCCCGCGTTGTATGCAATGTAGCCTTCCTCCACAGCGCTTATGACCTCTTTTATTGATAATGCTTCTTTTACATCCTTCATACTGAGCAATAAGGTTTTCATCTTTACCTCCTGGGGGTTGCGGCAGCGGTTCCCTGCAAAGACAATGTTTCCAAGGGGACCCGCCGCCGCTTTTTATCAAACAAATTTTTCTTCGATCAGGAATTCTTCGAATTTCGCCAGGCTTTCAGGAACGCCCTTGCGTCCGTAGCCCATTCTGAAATATTGATCGTCCATGTCGTAAATTTCGGACGGCAAAAGCAATACGCCCTTCTTATCAACGGCGAGCTGGCAGAAATCCTTCACAGGCATATCTATCAGTAGCTTATGGTATGCCACCGGACCAGCCGCGATCGGTTTCTTCTCAAACAGATTCGGATATCTGTCAAAGAACGCATCAACCAGCTTTAAATTATCCTTGATAAGATTGACATTTCTCTCCAGCAGCTTATCTCCATTCCTAAGTGCAACTTTGGTTAAGAATTCAG
>CAMJRV010000370.1 GCA_946408315.1 uncultured Bacillota bacterium
GACCTCAGGCGTTCCCGCAATCACGGCTACCGCACGGCCTGCGACGACGTTCGGAGCGATTCCGCCCGCAAGACTTTCAAGAACGCATAGCCCGGCTTCTCCACGGGGCACGCCGCCTTCTCCCGAAGCAGCGTCTCCTCCCGTTCTTATGATTCCAAATTGCAGCAGGCCCTTTTCACACTGGATCAGTGGGAAATCCGCATCGGGGACGATGCCGAAATCCGGCGCTTTTTCATGCTCCAGATAATATCTCATCCCGTCCCAGCTCGTTTCCTCATCGAGGCCCAGGATCAGACGGATCGTCTTTTTCGGCTGAAAACCCATGTCCTTCAGAATCTTCATCGCATACAGGCCGATGATCGTCGGACCCTTATCGTCCTGGACGCCGCGCCCATAAATCCAGCCGTCGGAGACGGTTCCGGCAAAAGGCTCATAGGTCCAGCCTTCCCCTTCGGGAACTACGTCGATATGACCGACGATGGCCATGATCCCTTCTTCGCTTCCCGGAAAATCGATGTGACCGCCATAGTTATCTACGTTCTTCGTCTCAAAACCCATAGAGGCCCCGAGGGCGAGCATATATTCGAGCGCTCTTTGTACTTCTCTTCCAAAGGGATAGTCTCCTTCCGCTTCGCCAACCACGCTGGGGATTTCCAGCAGACCCTTCAGATCGGAAATCATGTTGTCCCGATTTTTTTCAAACTCTTTCTTTATATCCATTTTGCCACCCACTTAACCCAGGGACGCTTGCAGCAGCAGCATCACGACTCCGAGCCCCGTAAGGATTCCGAGCAGAGGCATCAGGAATCTAACGTATTTCACATAAGGAACCTTGACCATTTCACAGGTGATCAGCGCCAGGCTGCAAGGCGATATCGCCGTAATGATTCCCAATCCGTAAACGTATGCGGAGATGACGAGTTCTCTCGGAAGTCCTACCGCATCGGCAAGAGGCGCCATGATCGGAATGGTCAGCACAGCCAGAGCGGACGAGGAGTTGATAAAGAACCCCAGAATCAGGAAGATGAACATCAGCACGATCAGGAAAACATAGGAGTTCATTCCGCCCACGCCGCTGATCAGGCTCTGCAGGATCGTATCCTGAATCTTTCCGTTTTCGAGAAGGATGTTGACGCTTCTGGAAAATCCGATAATCATTCCGACTCCCACCAGTGCGGAAGCTCCGTTGATGAATTCCTCAAAGAAAACTTTTTCGGGCAGGCCGAGAATGAAACCAATGAGGAAGCCGCCGACCAGGAAGACCGCCGTCATTTCACCGAACCACCACTCCAGATTGATAACGCCGTAGATCATGACCGCAAAGCAGGCCAGGAACACGATGAGGGCGATGGAAAAACGTGGAGAAAGAGGCTGTACCTCATGCTTCTGCTCAAAAGCGGCTTCGATTCTGTGGCGTTCGTCATACACGATGGATTTGGTCGGGTCGGCCTTGACTTTTTTAGCATACCTGAGAATATAAGCAATTACGATAATGAGACCGATTACCAATCCGCCGAGTCTCCAGAAAATTCCCGATGTAAAGTCGATACCGGCCGCATTGGAGGCGATAACCGCGGAAAACGGGTTGACCGTGGAGAACATACATCCAATGGTCGATCCCATGTAGATCGAGGTGACGCAGACGAGAGCGTCATACCTCGCCGCGAGAAACACCGGCACCAGCACCGGATAGAGGGCCATCGTCTCTTCCGCCATACCGAAGGTGGTTCCTCCCAGGGAGATCAGGAACGTGATGGCAACGATGAGGATATATTCCTTTCCCTTCGTCGCTCTGCTCAGCGCGCCGATACCGGCCGTAAACGCTCCCGAGTAAGTAAGGATTCCCAAACAGCCTCCCAGGATCAGGACGAAGAACATGATGTCGATCGTCTCGTATATGCCGTTTACCGTGGACATGACCACGTCCACAGCCCCTTGATGCTGTGCTTCCACCCTTTCATAGCTTCCGGGAATCGCGATCGGTTTCCAGATCGTGCCGTCCACCAGTTTATCAAGCTGAGTCTTGATTCCGAATTGATCGAGGGTTTGCTGCGTGGCGGGAGCTTCGCTCTCATCCCCGCTCGGAGCAGTGATCATGAAAGCGCCTGTCTCTTCGTTGTAAAGCAACGTGGAGTATGCGCCTGCAGGTATCACGTAGGTTAAAATAGCAGCAATTATTAATAAAATAAATACGATTAACCATGCTGAAGGAAAAGAAAGCCTACGCTCTTTCCTTTCTACCGTCGAATCTTTTGTCATGTTATCCTCCTTAAAATTAAAATAAATATATATAAAGTCTCAGTCCGGTCCACAGCGCGCGGCGCCGGAGGCCGATCAGAGGCAAAAGGCTAGCGCACTGCAGCGATACGGTAAACTTGTTCCCCTTCAAAATAGGTGCTCTTTACCTGAGTATGCTCGATCTGTATGGGGTCCACCTCGAATGGATCCTGGCTGACCACGATAAAATCCGCAGCCTTGCCCGGTTCCAGGCTGCCTGCGATGTTTTCCTGGAAGAGTGAGTAGGCGGAATTGATCGTAAACGCCCGTATCATATCGAGGACGGAGGCTCTTTCCTTCCGGTTGAGCAGGCAGACAGGGTCGTCCATATGTCCGATATCGTCAACCCCGTAGCTCGGCGCGTTATATAAGTTTCTGGTCACGCCCGCCTCAACGGCATGAAACGGATTTGGCTCGGGAGTTACCGGGTAATCAGAGGACGCGGTCACGACAACACCCTCCCGGAAGAAGCTCTGAAGCGGATATTCCTCTTCCGCACGCTTTCCCAGCAGAGGCTCTTCGATCTGATGATACAGGACCGGAGATTTGAAATGCCAGTAAGACTGCACGTTGGCAATCACTCCGTTTTCCCTCATCCGTTTGATATCGTCCTGCGAAACGAGCTGTAAATGGGTAAAGATGTTCCGATAATCCCCTTCCGGCAGAGAGCGCTTTGCCGCTTCCATCGCATCGAGGGCTTTATGGGCCGCACCGTCTCCGATGGAATGGCAATGAATTTGAAAACCCTCTTCCATGCACCTTTGGAACGCATAGGCCAGCTTGCCCTCATCCCAGAGGAATACACCCCGGTAATCCGAAGGCTTTCCCGCAGCTTTATCATACGGCTCGAGCAGATAGCCGTCAAGACCTTCGATCACGCCGTCCAGAAAAAATTTAGCCGTCGTAAACCGGACAAGCTCCGAATCGTATTCTGCCCGCAGCCGCTTCATCTCTTCGATCTGAACGTCAACCTCGCCGCTTGGGTCCATGTCCCTGCCCCCCTGCACTCTCAGGAAAAGCTCCCCTTTTCGCTCCAGCGACCGGAAGAGAGGAAGCAGGGCCGTTCTCGGCTCCACCGTTCCGGGCGGCCTCAAGGCAAAGATCGACGTGTACCCGTAGGAGAGCATCACGTTCTGAAACCATTTTGCCGCCGTATCGTTCTGCTCCTCGCTGAGGGCCTGATACGGAACGAGGGCCCGGGCCTCGCCTCTTACGATTCCCCAGACAGAGCCGTCCTTCGGCTCCACCGGAATCTCACCTCCCGCAGGGCAGGGTGTATTTGCCGTAATTCCGTATTTTTCAAAGGCTGCGGAATTCATCCAGAGAAAATTTCCGCCGAAATCTGCGATGATGATCGGCTTGTCCAAAGAAATCCGGTCCAGGTGTTCCTTCCGGGGACCCACGGTGCTCTCTTCGCCGCCGAAAAAGCTCGGGTTGACGCCGCGTCCATAATAAATCTCCTTTTCAGGATGAGCTTCCACGTGGTTCCTGATCAAGTCAAGCGTCTCCTCTTTCGTAAGGGCGGGATACAGGTCGACATTGAAAAGGATATCGTAGGCCAGTCCGGGAGCGTGGACGTGAGTCTCAAACATACCGGGGAAAACGACGTCCCGGTTCAAATCGATCAGCGATG
>CAMJRV010000371.1 GCA_946408315.1 uncultured Bacillota bacterium
TTCGTTGGCCAGCGGCAGGTCCGTGCTCCCGTAATATTTCCTGTCCTTATTCGCTTCCGTCGTTCCATGCCTTATCAGATGAATCTTACTCATTTCTTTATCGTTTGGGGAAGCCCGCAGAATATTCTGGTGACCTCCTCCGCTTCCTTTCCTAAATACATCAGTGTTCGCCCGACCATTTCCCTCCAGGCCCTCTGCTTCTTATCGCAGGGAACGACCCCGGATGAGATGTCGGTGCAGATGAAAATCGAATCCTTCCATTCTTCCCGATGAGCTTTCAGGTAAGCTTTGGCTTCCACGCCTGAGCAGACGCAGGAAAGCACAAATTCCTCAAGCCCGTCGATCGCTTTCTTTGTAAAATCAATTTCAGGAGCCGGAACGGGGTCACCCATTCCCAGGTCCGGACTGCACCAGTCCGTTTCCGCACCGCAGAAATAAATATCTTCCGCTTTTAATTGGTAGCGTTCCTTCGCATAATCCAGCTTGCCCTGATATGCGCCGCCAAAGATCAAATGCATTTTTATCGAGTCTCCTTTTATATTATTTCATTTCACGTGATAAACCAGAGCAGAAAGCATTACACTACCAGTGCGAGCACGATAAGCCCCGCCGCTTCCGCCACAATCAGCGAATATCCCGCCAGATCACCGGAAACCCCTTTTAAATGACGGACCGAGCTGGCAATCGCCGCCAGGTACGCCGCAGCAGTCCCTCCTAAAACGATCAGGACGGAACGGGTGGCTTCCAGCGGCAATGCTCCCGCGTCGAGAAGCGCGGCTGCAAGAAATGACGCCAGTACAAAGATGGTGACGATTGCGATCTTCCCAATCTCCTTTTTCGCACCCGGTTCGGCCTTGTACTGGCTGTGACCTAACGGTTTTATCCCAAGCACCGCCAAGGCGGACCCGCATCTGCTCACCACGGGGATGAGGATCAGGCTCAGCATGGGATCACCCTGAGCGATATCCAGGGCCTGTTTGAAATGAATCTGCTCCGTCACCGAAAGCATCGAGGCGAAGCAGAGGATAAACAGAATCGCCGTGGAAATCACGGCAAAGGCGCCGGTATGGGGATCTTTCAGAATCCGCAGCTTCTCTTCCAGAGGCCGTCGCGACAGGATGGCGTCTGAGGTGTCCATAAAACCGTCCAGATGAATGAACCCTGTGACGACATACGGGTAGACCATCAGCACGGCCGCCTGCAACTGCAGCGGAACGGAAAGCCGGCAAAGCAGCAGAAAAAGCCCGTACCAGAGAAGTCCGATCACCAGCCCTACAAAGGGCAATGCAACGAGCATCAGGGGGCGCGCCTTCTCATTCCACGGCCGGTAAGGACATGGAATGGCGGAAAACATGCCCAGGGACATAAAAAACGCCTGTATATATTTCAATCTCTCTCTCCTCTTATATCTATATCGGAAAAACCGGTCCGGCTTCGGAATCCGCCAGGCGTTTCAGCCTCTGGGCATCCTCCTCCGAGCCCTTCCATACCCGTACATTTCCAAAGGTTACTTCAATCACGACGTCACATTTTTTTGCCAGCCTCCGGTCGATCCACGCAAGCCCTTTCCTGTAAAGCTCCGTCAGTTCGTCGTATTTCACCGCGTCCGAATAGAGGTAATCCGAAACGAACACGATATTTCCACTCTTTTCAGCAAGTTGAACGAGCTCCTCCGCGATCTTCAGGTGGGCCTCCCGGTCAATCGTGCCGTCCCTGTGGAACATCTCGTTGGACAAGAGGGCGGTGACGCTGTCAAACAAGAAGCTGCCGGAAAAGTCCGCCTCCATCCCGCCGATATTTCCGCTCTGTTCTATCGTCTCAAAGCCCCAGCCTTCCCGCTCCTTCTGATGACGCCGGATTCTGGTCTGGTCCTCTTCATCGGCAGGCTTCATGGTCGCGACGTAGTACAGCGGTCGGCCGTCCTCCGCCTGGAGCTTCGCAAGGCTTTGCGCATAATATGATTTTCCGTTTTTACAGCCTCCGCTGATGAAAATATTCACAATTTCTCCTTTTTTATCTTAATCTGTTTGTTCCATTCTATCATCGATGTCGTTTTTTTTCCAGCTATAAACGGAACCCATTTACAAATAATAATCAGAGACAAACCGAAAGGAGAACATATGGAGAGACAAAAAAACCTGCGACTACTGCAACAAAACATCATGATTTTTTTCATCGGGGCAGCCGGCTATGGACTGCTGGAAACGATGTTCCGCGGCTATACTCATTGGACCATGCTGGTGACAGGCGGAATTGTCTTCATAATTTTATATTATGTTAACTCAAAGCACGAAAATGCGCCTCTTTGGAAAAAATGCATAGCGGGCGCGCTGATTATCACAGGCATTGAGTTCGCCGTCGGCTGTCTCGTAAATATTTACCTGGGTTGGAACGTTTGGGATTATTCCATGTACGCCTACAATCTTTTGGGGCAGATCTGTCTGGCGTTTACCGTTTTATGGTTTTTTCTATGCATTCCGCTGTCTTACTTCACCCGGTATCTTCATATCCGCCGGTTCAGACTAAACCAGAATAAAATATAAACGGCTCATGAAAAACAACGCGCACCTGCCGATACCGGCAGGTGCGTTTTAAATTTCAGGCTCAGCATTTTCTTGATTAGCATTCTTGATTCGGCATTTTCCCGGCTCAGCGTTCCTCTATCGGGGTGTAGTCCTTTCTCCCCGCAACGTTCTTGTAAGCCGGCCGGATGATTTTTCCCGCGTTGATCAGCTCTTCGATGCGGTGAGCGCTCCAGCCGGCGATCCTCGCAATGGCAAAGATCGGCGTGTAGAGCTCCAGCGGCAGATCCAGCATACTGTAAACAAAACCGCTGTAAAAATCGATATTGGCGCTGACGCCTTTATAGATCTTCCTCTCGTCTGCGATGATTTCCGCCGCAAGCCGCTCCACCGTGGAATAAAGCTGGAACTCTTCAATCCTTCCCTTTTCCACCGACAGGCTCTCCACGAATTTTTTGAAAATATTCGCCCTCGGATCGGAAAGGGAGTAGACAGCATGGCCCATTCCATAGATCAGTCCGGCTCCGTCAAACGCTTTTTTATGAAGCAGATCCTTCAGGTAGGAAGCCACCGCCTCCTCGTCCGACCAGTCGGAAACATTCTTTTTCAGATCTTCGAACATCTGCACCACTTTAATGTTGGCGCCTCCGTGTTTCGGTCCCTTCAGCGAGCAGAGCGACGCGGCTACGGAGGAATAGGTGTCGGTTCCCGAGGAGGAAACGACGTGAGTCGTGAAGGTGGAATTGTTTCCGCCGCCGTGTTCTGCGTGAAGGACCAGAGCCACATCCAGAATCCTGGCTTCCAGCTCTGTATATTTTGAATCCGGTCTTAACATGTATAAAATGTTTTCCGCCGTGGAAAGGTCCGGTCTCGGCGTATGGATAAAGAGACTTCCTCCCCCGAAATAATGGCGGTATGTCTGATAGCCATAGACAGACAGCAGCGGAAAGACGGCGGTCAGCAGCAGCGACTGCCTCAATACGTTGGGAATGCTGATGTCGTTCGCTTTTGTGTCATAGGCGTGGAGTGTCAGGACGCTTCTTGCCAGGGTATTCATCATATCCGAGGTCGGCGCCTTCATGATGATGTCCCTCGCAAAGCTGGTGGGCAGCGTGCGGTACTTCGCCAGAAGATCGGCAAATTCACCGAGCTGACGGGTTGTCGGAAGCTGTCCGAAAATCAGGAGATAGGTCGCCTCTTCAAAGCCAAACCGCTTCTCCTTGATAAATCCGTCTACAAAGGTTTCGATATCGACTCCCCGATAGAACAGTTTCCCCTCGCAGGGCACCTTTTCCCCGCTCTCCATATCGAAGGACTGGATTTCGGAGATTTCGGTCAGGCCTGTCAGCACGCCGTTTCCATTGAGATCCCGAAGGCCTCTGT
>CAMJRV010000372.1 GCA_946408315.1 uncultured Bacillota bacterium
ACGTCGCCCTACGCGTTTCAGGGAATGCGGGACGAGGGGATCGAACTGCTCCTTGAGGCAAAGCGGGTAACCGGACTGCCCATCGTGACGGAAATCATGGACCTCTCCCAGCTTCACCTGTTTGAAGATGTGGACCTGATCCAGGTCGGCGCCCGCAATATGCAGAACTTTGAACTGCTGAAGGAGCTGGGGCGGACCAGAAAGCCGGTTCTTTTGAAACGCGGGCTTTCCAGCACCCTGCAGGAGCTTCTCATGAGCGCGGAGTATATCATGGCGGGAGGAAACGGCCAGGTCATCCTGTGTGAACGGGGAATCCGCACCTTTGAAACGGCCACCAGAAATACGCTGGACTTGTCCGCCATTCCGCTGCTGAAGAGCATGACACATCTTCCCGTCATCGTGGACCCGAGCCATGCTACCGGGATGTCGAAGCTGGTGAAGCCCATGGCGCTGGGAGCTGCGGCCGTAGGAGCCGACGGACTGATCATTGAGGTCCATAACGATCCTGTTCACGCCCTTTGCGACGGCCAGCAATCTCTGACGCCGGAAGCGTTTTCCGATGTGGCGGAATGCGTCAGGCAGATCCTGCCTTTCGCATACAGAGCAAACCATTAGAAACTATATAAATAAGAGAACGATGTGAGGAAAGACTGTAAACAAGAGAACGATGTGAGAAAGAGGGAATTGTCATGAAAGTAGGAATCGTCGGATTGGGGCTGATCGGAGGCTCCATCGCCAAAGCCATCAAGAATCATACTGAGCATGAAGTGTTCGGCACGGACCTTCAGGAGCCGGTCATCTATAAAGCGATCCTCCTGGAGGCCATCGACGGAAAACTGGAAGAGGCCATGATCGGAGACTGCGATTACATGATTCTGGCCCTTTATCCGGGAGCGGCTGTGGAATATATGAAGGCCCATGGGAAGGAGCTCAAACGGGGCGCGGTGGTCATCGACTGCTGCGGCGTAAAGGAGGCGGTCTGTTCGGAGATTTATCCCATCGCCGCGGAACAGGGATTTTCCTATGTGGGAGGCCATCCCATGGCCGGGATCGAGTTTTCCGGATTTGAGCATTCTCAGAAGAATCTGTTCAAGCATGCGTCTATGATACTGACGCCTCAGACCGATATGAGCATACAGGAGATGGAGCGGCTGAAAAAGTTCTGGGTTTCCCTGGGCTTCAACCATGTCCAGCTTTCCACTCCCGAAGAACACGATCAGATCATCGCGTTTACCTCGCAGCTCGCCCATGTGGTATCAAGCGCCTATGTGAAAAGCCCCACCTCTCTGAAGCATAAAGGCTTTTCCGCAGGAAGCTACAAAGATCTGAGCCGGGTCGCCAAGCTCAACGAAACCATGTGGACGGAGTTGTTTCTGCTGAACCGGGAAAACCTCGTGAACGAGATAGACGGCATGATTGAGCGGCTCCAGGAGTATAGGGATGCTATTTTCGAAGCCAATGAAAAAGACCTGTGCGCGCTGCTCCGGGAAGGAACAGAGCGCAAGGTCCTGATTGACGGTTAGAACCGGCTGCATACGGGACGCCGTATGCACAGAGGCCGTTAGCGGGGGCCGTTAGGCTTCCGTGGCGCACTGGCACCTTTGCTTTTCGCGCCTGCGCCGGATTTCTTCATAGAGTTCTTTTTCTTCCTGGGTCTCCGGCTCGAAGGCCGGAACTCCCCGGGGCCGTCCGCCCCGATCGAGAGCGACCATGGTAAAATAGGAGGACAGGGCGCGCTTCGGCTCCGTATCGGACTCGAGATCCTCCACGTCCACCGTCACGATGACTTCCATGGAAGTTCTTCCTACATAGGCGATCGTTGCGGTCAGCGTGACCAGCGCTCCTACAAAAATGGGCAAATGAAACTGGAGCTCGTCCACGCGAGCCGTTACCACGTTGCAGCGCGCATATTTCCTCGCCACAGCGCCCGCCGCGGTGTCCATCAATTTCATGATCTCGCCTCCATGCACGTTTCCGGCCACGTTGGCCTGACTTGGAAGCATCACCTGACTCATGATCAGTTTTGTTCTTTTGTCCATCTTGCACCTCGTTTTTTATGACTATCTTATCGCAAATCTCCGCTTTAGTAAACGGTTTTTCCGAGGAAGGACAGGATCAGTTCACAGGCAAGGGCGCCCGTTCTGTTTCTTTCGTCCAGGATCGGGTTGATTTCAACCATGTCCAAAGCGATGAGCTTTCCCGATTCGGCAACCAGCTCCGCAGCCAGAAATGCCTCTCTTACGGTCAGACCGCTGTGCACCGGAGTTCCTACTCCCGGAGCTTCCTGAGGCGTGATGGCGTCTACGTCAAAGCTGACATGAATGCCGTCGGTTCCATTTCCGGCGACTTCGATGGCCCGCTTCATGACCTCTGCCATACCCAGCCTGTCCACATCGTGGATGGAGAAGACGTGAACGCCGGAGTCGGCCATCCGTTTCCTCTCTTCGGGGTCGATATCTCTTCCGCCGATGACGGCGACGTGATCGGGGTCAACGTACTTGTGCTGCCCTGCAAAAGCTACCATCTTTTCCGGTCCGAAGCCGGTTACTGCGGAAAGGGGCATTCCATGCATGTTGCCGCTTAGAGAGGTCTCGTCGCTGTTGAAATCTCCGTGGGCGTCGATCCAGATAACTCCGACATTCTGAAAGAAATGATTGGTTGCGGAGATGCTTCCTGCGGCGACGCAGTGGTCCCCGCCCAGAATGACTGGAAACGCATCTTGCCCGAGAGACTCGGTCACCTGTTCAAAGAGGGTTTTGTTCGCTTCAAAGATCGGTTTGAAATTCTTCATCTTGGGGTTGTCTGTTTCCGGCTTCCCGGCTATGATATCACCTCTGTCCACGGCTGAAAATCCGAGTTCGGAAAATTTCTCCATCAATCCCGAATAACGGATTGCCAGAGGCCCCATATTTACTCCGCGTTTGGAAGCGCCTAAATCCATCTGCATTCCGATTACATGAATATTCTTCATTTGATTCATTCTGTACTCCTTCGTTAATAGAATTATAGGTTCGTTAGGATTTTAAATCAATCTTATACAAATCCAATATCAAAGTCAATCTGCCGGTTTTCTTGCATCACGGCCTGTTTGATTTGCATGCAGCGATGGGTTATAATTATGAAATATGGTTCCCAATTTACAGAAAAAAGATCAGAAAAGGAGAAGAACGTTGGACTGTTTTGACGTCATCTGCATCGGCGTGGTGCTTCTGGATTTGCCTCTGGGCCCCCTCGATGATCAAATTTTTCAGGGAGAGACTACGATGGTTCCCTCGATCCGCCTGACGACGGGAGGGGACGCTTTCAACGAGGCTGTCGTTCTCTCCAGGCTCGGCAAAAAGACGGCGCTGCTCGGCCAGATCGGCTTGGATCTGCCGGGAGACTTCATCGTGAGACGGTGTGAAGAGGAAGGGGTCGATCACAGCGGACTGCGGCGGGACCCGCAGACGGACACCAGGATCAACGTGGTGATGATAAAACAGGACGGACAGCGGCATTTTATCAAAACCAGGAGCTCGGGATCGGTCAGCCTCCGCCCTGAGGAAATCGACGAAGCATTGATCGGAAAGGCGAGAGCCGTTTCCCTGGCCAGCATGTTCTGCAGCAAGCTTAAGGATGGGGATACGATATGGAAGGCTCTGAAGACTGCCCGGGAGAAGGGGTTGATTACCTTTGCAGACATGGTTCCCATGGCGGCAGGGGAATCGATGGCGGATATCGAGAAAGCGCTTCCGTACCTGGATTATTTTCTGCCTAACATGGAAGAGGCAGCCATGCTCACCGGATTGGACGGCCCGGACGAGATCGCGGACTGCCTGCTGGGGCATGGAATAAAAAATGTGATCATCAAGCTGGGCAAAGAGGGCTGCCTGATCGTGAACCGGCAGGAAAGATACCG
>CAMJRV010000373.1 GCA_946408315.1 uncultured Bacillota bacterium
CCCTGATATAGCGGAAACGTCTGTTATATCAAGGGGCATATTCTTTTTTTGACTTCTTTCGTCAAAAAAATACAGACAACATAAAATTGAACCAGGCTCCGAATTTTCCGTATTGATGTTCTGTTGACGGTCGCTGGCTATAATGATGACATACGGAGCCCCAAAGGAAAAGGGGCTTGTCGGGACATTTATAAAAGGAGAAAAAGGATATGGGTAAAAAATACGTATTGGCTGTTCCTAATTTCAGCGAAGGCAGAAACACACGCATCATCGACAAGGTTGTGGAAGCGGTAAAGGTTGTTCCCTCTGTGAAAATTGTAGGCGTAGAGCCTGAGGCCAATTTTAACAGGACCGTACTGACCTTTGTATGCGAACCGCAGCATTGTGAAGAAGCGATGGTAAAGATGGCAGGAGTGATCTATGACAATGTGGACATGCGCGTTCAGAAGGGCGATCATCCCCGTATCGGCGCTCTGGATACCATGCCGGTCTTCCCGCTTGAGAACATGACGCTGGATGAGACGAAAGCTCTGGCGGAGCAGCTCGGACAGAAGCTGTTTGATGAGTTCAAGGTTCCGATATACTTCTCCGGTCTCAATGCGAGAACAGAATACAAGAAATCTAATACGAACATCAGAAAAGGGCAGTATGAGGGATTGAAGGCGTTGCTGGAAGATTCCAATCATCCGGACTATGAGACGAGAAAGCCCGATTTATCGACGGACGGAAAGCTTGACGCGAAAATGGGTGCTTGCACCGTAAGCTCGGATGCCGAAGGCTTGACGGCATATAACGTCTACCTGAAAAGTGAAAATTTGGAGATTTCAAAGGAAATCGCCAAGATCGTAAAGAACCCGGAAGAAGGATGGAGCAGCATTAAAAGCGTCGGATTCAAAGATGAAGGCCATGTTGGAACCGCTGTATCGATGAACGTATTTGACTGCAAGGCTACGCCCCTTGCGATGCTCCGCGACTTCATCGACAAGAAAGCGGCGGAAAGAGGTACGAAGGTCATTGCAACCGGTCTGGTCGGTCCGGTCAAGCTGCAGTACATCGTCGACTCGGCAAAGATGTACGGATATTCCGAATTTGACGGAGACTATGACAAGCTGATCAAGTGCCTTGCGGATAACATGGGCCTGGAAGGCTTCCAGAAGACCTCGATCATCGAGTATCATATCGACTAGCAGGAAAAATTACTGACGCGTATGGCGGCTGAAACGTCGCCATACGCAATATCGATAAAGAGGAGAAAAGCGTATGATTATAAAAGGAATGTTGGTCGTTCTGGCGTTACTC
Organism: uncultured Bacillota bacterium; assembly: GCA_946408315.1. Classification (GTDB taxonomy): domain Bacteria; phylum Bacillota; class Clostridia; order Peptostreptococcales; family Anaerovoracaceae; genus Anoxybacterium. The sequence goes on from CAMJRV010000373.1 coordinate 1,300, forward strand.
GCCGTTTGGTTTGCTTATATATTCGGCAGAGACTATGTCAAAGCTTATAAAGAAGGCCGAGTCGAAAAAGAGGGAAATCCTGTCGTATATGCAATCATGGGAACTGTTATTAATTTTTTTGATGCTCTGGGAATCGGAAGCTTCGCGGTATCCACCGCATCCTTTAAGCTCGGGAAAATGCTGGACGACAAGCTGATTCCGGGGACCTTAAACGTAGCGACTACTACATCGCTTATCGCGGAAGCCTTTATCTATATGACGATTGTGGAAATCGACAGTCTGACGGTATTGCTGACGATCATCTGCGCCATGCTCGGCGCGTATGTGGGTGCAAGTATCGTTTCAAAGCTGCCGAGGAAAAAGATTCAGCTCGGTATGGGTACGGCGCTCATTATCGTGGCGATCCTGCTGATTCTGGGTCTGGCCGGTCTGCTGAGCATGAACGGAACCGCAATCGGTTTAAGAGGATTCAAACTGATCATCGCATGTACCGTATGCTTTATTCTGGGAATGACCAACTGCATCGGAATCGGAATGTTTGCGCCCACCATGGCAATGGCGGCACTCTTAGGGTTATCGCCCATCGTCGCATACCCGATCATGACGGGGGGAAGCGCGTTCTTACAGCCCATCGCTTCGTATAAGTTCATCAAAGAAAACTCGTATAACAGAAAATTATCGCTGGTGTGGAGCATCTTTGGAGTTGTCGGTGTTATTATCGCGGCGTTCCTGGTAAAGTCACTGCCTGTCAGGGTACTGAAAATGGTCGTGGTAGTCGTCGTAGTCTATACGTCGATCAGCATGTTCGTATCCGCGTTAGGTAAGCCTAAGAAAACGGAAAACACGGAAAACAAAGAAGCGTAAAAGGAGGATTATCCAATGAAACTGACAGAAATGACGATTACCGAATTTAACAATATTCTTGCATCCGATGCCCCGGCCCCGGGAGGCGGTTCGGCTGCAGCACTGGAAGGCGCGGTGGGAGTGGCATTGACGAACATGGTAGCAAGCCTGACCCTGGGAAAGAAAAAATATGCGGAATATCAGGACCTTATGGGGGAACTGATCGGCGAAGCGGCCGATTTAAGAGCGCAATTCATCGACGTAATCGACAGGGATACGGAATCCTTTAATTCCGTAAGCGCTGTTTTCGCCATGCCGAAAGATACAGAAGAGGAGAAGGCCGCAAGAAAAGAAGCGATGCAGGCGGCGCTGAAAATCTGTACGTATACGCCCTATGATATGATGCGGTTTGCGTTGGCAGGACTGGAACTGACGAAGAAAGCCCTTGGCAAGTCCAACAGCAGTGCGGCGAGCGATTTGGGCGTCGCAGCTCTGAGCCTGAAAGCGGCCGTTCAGGGAGCGTGGCTGAATATCCTGATCAACATCTCCGGAATCGAAGATCAGGCGTTTGCGGAGGAATACAGGAAAAAGGGAAATGAGATCCTCGCAAAGGCGCTGCCGCTGGCGGACGACATCTATGAAGCCGTTTTAACAAGTTTGTAAGCGTCCTCTTCAGGAAGATACGAATCGGAAAGATATGAAAATGAATCAAAGTTATATGAAAACAATTACCTACATGGGCCTGTTCATCGCGCTGGAAGTGATTCTGACACGCTTCCTCGCCATTCAGACGCCGATCGTGAGGATCAGCTTCACGTTTCTGCCCATCGCCCTTTCGGCAATGCTGTTTGGACCGTTATTCGGCGGCATTGCCGCCGCTCTGGCGGATCTCGTGGGCATGATGCTGTTTCCTTCAGGTCCCTTTTTCCCGGGCTTCACGCTGACGGCTTTTATGACCGGCGCCATCTATGGCCTTTTCCTGTATAAGAAACCGGCCACACTGGTTCAGATCAGCCTTGCAGTCATCGTTGTAACGGTTGTGATCACCTTGGGTCTGGACACCGTATGGCTTTGGCTGATTACGGGACAGGGGATATGGGCCATCTTGCCTGTGAGGATCATCAAGGCTCTCATTATGGCTCCGATTCAGGTGGTCGTCATTCAGGCGATGCGGCGCTATGTGATCGGGCGTCTGGCGATAAATTATCTTTAAAAAGCAGGAGGAGAAAATGAAAACTGACGTACAAATTGCGCAGGAGGCAAAGATGCTTCCGATTACCGAGGTTGCAAAGAGCCTGGGAATCCAGGAGGATGAACTGGAGCTCTACGGAAAATATAAGGCGAAGGTATCTCTGGATGTGCTGAAACGGCTGGAAAGCAGACCGGACGCAAAGCTCGTTCTGGTGACGGCCATCAATCCCACTCCGGCCGGAGAGGGAAAAACCACGACAAACGTGGGACTTTCCATGGGACTGAACAAGATCGGCAAAAAAGCGATCACGACTTTGAGAGAGCCTTCCCTTGGCCCGTGTTTCGGTGTAAAGGGAGGAGCGGCAGGAGGCGGTTATGCGCAGGTTGTTCCGATGGATGATATCAATCTGCATTTTACCGGAGATTTTCACGCGATTACCTCTGCCCACAACCTGCTCGCAGCGTTGTTAGACAATCATCTTCAGCAGGGGAACGCATTGAAAATCGATATCAAGAAGATCGTCTGGAGAAGAGTCCTTGATATGATCGACAGAGTTCT
>CAMJRV010000374.1 GCA_946408315.1 uncultured Bacillota bacterium
CGCCGAGGAAGCGATTTCAGCACTGAACCAGATGAAAGTCGTGAAGCTTCGGAATCTGGCCCGGGAGTACAAGGACTTCGGCATTGCCGGCAGAATGGTTTCAAAGGCCGACAAGCAGATGATCCTGGAAGAATTTAAAAAATATTATACGTCGAAGTAACCGCTGAAAGCCCGGTAAATCGGCCGGGCCCAAATGAGAAGATAGACAGCGAATGATTTTTACGAGATAAGGAAAGGAGGAATTGCAACTTGGAGAATTATGATTACGACTTACGCTCCGTACAGGAAGTCAGAAACCTGGCGCGCATGGGAAAAGCGGCTGCCAATCAGATCGCTGAATATTCTGAGGAAAAGATCGATAAGATCCTTCAGAATATGGTAAGAGTCGCAAAAGCAAATGCCGTAAGTCTGGCGAAAATGGCAGTAGAGGAAACCGGATTTGGAAAAGTTGAAGATAAGACATATAAGAATCATCTGGCCTCCGAGGTTTTATATCAAGCGATCAAAGGTATGAAGACCATCGGAGTGATCCACGAGGATGAGGCGACAAAGGTGATGGATATCGCCGAGCCGGTAGGACTGCTCATGGGTATCGTACCTTCGACAAATCCAACGTCCACAGCCATTTTCAAATCCATGATTGCGATCAAATCGCGCAATGGAATCGTGTTTTCGCCCCATCCATCCGCAGCCAAATGCACGATGCAGGCGGCAAGGCTGATGCATGAGGCGGCAGTGGAGGCAGGAGCACCGGCCAATATTATCGGCTGTATCTCCATGCCGACCATGGAAGCGACAAACGAGCTGATGAAGAGCAAGGAAATCAGCATGATCATCGCCACCGGAGGCCCCGGAATGGTCAAGGCGTCCTACAGCGCAGGAAAGCCCGCACTGGGAGTCGGCGCAGGAAACTGCCCCGCCTATATTGAAAGAACTGCAAATGTTCCCCAGGCGGTCAGAAACATTCTGGCAAGCAAAACCTTCGATTATGGCACGATCTGCGCATCCGAGCAATCGGTCGTCGTCGAGGAATGCAACCGGGATGCGGTAGTAGCCGAGTTTAAGAGCCAGGGCGCCTACTTCATGACGCCGGAAGAGACGAAGAAAGTCTGCGGCCTGTTGTTTAAAAACGGTCATGCAATGAACGCCAAGTTCGTCGGCAGATCGCCGCAGGTCATCGCATCGGCGGCAGGATTTACCGTACCGGACAGCGTCAAGGTACTGATCGGAGAACAGCAGGGAGTGGGACCGGAATATCCGCTGTCCTACGAGAAGCTGACTTCCGTATTGGCCTTCTACACGGTGAAGGATTGGCAGGAAGCTTGCGAACTCTGCATCGCGCTGCTGCAGAACGGTATCGGCCACAGCATGAGCTTACATACGGAGGACAGGGACATCGTGATGAAGTTTACGAAGAAACCCGCGTCCCGTATTCTGGTCAACACCGGCAGCACTCAGGGCGCGGTTGGAGCCAGCACAGGTCTGGTCCCGTCCTTTACGCTGGGATGCGGAACCTGGGGCGGAAGTTCCGTTTCAGAAAACGTGAGCCCGATGCACCTGATCAACATCAAGAGAGTCGCCTACGGTCTCAAGGACTGCGCTTCTCTGGCTCTGGATCCATCCTTCAACTATCCTGAGCTTTCCGGAATTGCCCGGGGGGCAGAACCGTCGGCAGTACAGTCGTCCTGCTGTTCGGGAAGCAGCCAGGGGTGCGTCAATTCGTTTACGACGAACCTCGAAGCCAGCGATAAGGAGCAGCTCTTGAAGCTGATCAACGAGATGGTGGGCGCAATGCGGGGAGGCAGCCGGTAATGGATCAATACGAGAATGTGCTGAAGCTTTTCCTGGAAGCGGTCCAGACGACGCTGCAAAGTCCTGCGGCGGAAGATCCTCTGGAAATCCCGGTAGGGATCTCCAACCGTCACATCCACCTGTCCCAGGCAGACATGGACGCTCTGTTCGGGCCGGGCTATCAGATGACGAAGATCAAGGATCTGTCCCAACCGGGCCAGTACGCCTGCAAGGAAACCGTCACGATCTGCGGTCCGAAGGGTGCCATTGAAAAGGTGCGGATTCTCGGCCCGGTCAGAGGCAAGACACAGGCGGAACTCCTGACAGGAGATTCCTTTAAGCTTGGAATCACCGCCCCGTCAAGATTGTCGGGAGATTTGCAGGGAACACCGGGACTTACCATCGTAGGCCCCAAAGGCTCTGTTCAGACCTCGGAAGGCGCCATCGTAGCCCAGCGGCACATCCATATGACGCCCCAGGAGGCACAGCGGTTCGGCGTCTCGGACGGAGACATCGTCTCCATCCAGATACAAGGTCCCCGCGGCGGAATTTACAGCAACGTCGCCGTCAGGGCAAATGACGCATCTGCCCTCGAGTGTCACTTAGACACGGAAGAGGCAAATGCAATGAGTTTAAATTCGTTATCAAAAATTAAAATAATAAAGTAAATTTTTTAGGAGGACATGAAAATGAAATATGATGCATTAGGAATGATCGAAACTAAGGGTCTGGTTGGTTCCATCGAAGCTGCCGATGCTATGGTCAAGGCTGCTAACGTTTACCTCGTAGGAAAAGAGCACGTTGGCGGAGGACTCGTAACCGTTATGGTAAGAGGAGACGTAGGAGCTGTTAAGGCTGCTACCGACGCCGGCGCTGCCGCTGCTCAGCGTGTTGGAGAACTGATTTCCGTACACGTAATCCCAAGACCACATGCAGAAGTAGAAAGCATTCTGCCTGCAGGAAACGTTGCAAGCGCGAAATAAGGAAAACGATTAAAAACCGGGATAAGGCTGTCTGCTTCGAACGCATCCGAAGCAGACAGCCTCATTCAAATATAAATCATTTATCCATTTGCATGAAAATAAGGAGAACTCTTATGAAGGTATTGCTGGTGAACGGAAGTCCTCATGAAAAGGGGTGTACGTATACGGCGCTGCAGGAAGTCGCAAATACGCTGAACAGGCAGGGGATCAGGGTGGAGATATTCCAGCTTGGCAACAGGCCAATCTCAGGCTGTATCGGATGCGGAGCCTGCGCTAAAATCGGAAAATGCTTTATGCGGGATCAGGTGAATGAATTTCTGGAAAAGGCGGCGGAAGCGGACGGCTTTATATTTGGTTCTCCCGTCCATTTTGCCTCGGGATCGGGAATGATGACCTGCTTTATGGACCGGGTGTTTTACGTAAGCTTCAGCACGGGGGTTCTCAGCTACAAGCCGGCGGCTTCGGTTGTGACGTGCCGCAGGGGCGGCGCTACAGCCGCGTTCGACCAGCTCAACAAATACTTTACCGTCAGCAATATGCCCGTGGTCAGTTCGCAGTATTGGAATATGATCCACGGCAACACGCCGGAGGAAATAAAAAAGGATCTGGAAGGGATGCAGATCCTGCGTACGCTGGGCAATAATATGGCATGGCTTTTAAACTGTATCAAGGCGGGGAAGGATGCGGGATTTGACTGCCCGGAGCGGGAGCGCCGCATCTTTACGAACTATATCCGATAAAAACTGTCTTTTCTTTTTTTCCAATTTTCCGAGTCTCAGCTTTCCGATTTTAAGGAACCGGCATATTTCCGGTACGTCTGGGGCGTCATATTCATCTGCGCGCAGAAGACCCTGTTGAAATAGGACGGGTCGGAAAAGCCGCATTCGATGGAGATCCGGTAAGCGTGATAATCCGTCGTTTCCAGCAGCTTGCAGGCGTGCTCTATCTTCAGGCCGATCACATATTCCGTAAAGGATACTCCCATCTCACGTTTAAAGACGTGGCTGAAATATTTTGGATTGACGTACACCTTGGATGCTACGGATTCCAAAGTCAGCCTTTCCTGAAAATGCTCTCTGATATATTTCAGCGATTCTTCTATAA
>CAMJRV010000375.1 GCA_946408315.1 uncultured Bacillota bacterium
ATCATTACGAGTACCGTGATCGATCTTGCCCGGGAGCTCCGGATCAAACTGGTGGCCGAGGGGATCGAAAACTGGGAGCAGCTTTCTTATCTGAAAGAGCTGAACTGCTACAGCGGCCAGGGCTATCTCTACAACAAGCCGATGCCGGACAGTGAATTTGAAATGCTGCTGGCAAAGGAGAAATGTCTGCCAACCCAGATTCTGAACGAGAAACGGGAGGGCCGGGATAAGCGGAAGTATCTCAGGATCAAGATCCCGAAGCGTCTTGAAGCGGATATGAGCATCGTTCAGGTTCCCGGGCAGAAGTTCAAGGTCGGCAGAACGAAGGTCGAAGTAAAAAATATCAGTTCGGAAGGACTGTGTTTTTCTGCGGAGCTCAGACTCCCGGTCAACAAAGAGCTCGTACTGCAGTTCGTAATCACGATGAAAGACGGCCAGGAAACGAAGCTCTGCGGATCTCCTGTCTGGGCCCATGAAGTGGAAGACAACCTGTACGAGTATGGTCTGGAGTTCAACAGCGACCCGAAGGAGAAGTTTGAGCGGACCGCTTCACTGTATGCCCTTTGCAGGGATATGTATACCTACAACTAAGGAAATTTGTGGGTAGAAACAAAAAAAGTTCGACAATTTTATCTTGACAAACAGAATAGTTTCTACTATACTGAATTCAATCAATTGAAAAAGACTATGATGGAGAGAGTAAGTATCTTTCAAACGTTACAGCGATTCGGGGACGGTGGGAGCCCGATATCAGTAGAAGGATATCTGAAAATCACTCCTGAGTCGCAGGCCGAAATGCTCGCCAGATTAGGTTTTGACGGTTTTCCCCCGTTATAGGGAACGCGTATGTTTGTATGCAGTAATAGGTGGTATAGCGATAGTGTAAGCTTTCGTCCTTTGCAGGGCGGAAGCTTTTTTTTGCGCACATGGCTCCATTTTCGCAACCCGAATTACAGCGTAAAAGTAAAGGAGATTTGAAAGATGAAAGATGTCGTAGAGATTCGCTGGCACGGCCGTGGAGGCCAGGGGGCCAAAACAGCCTGTCTGCTTCTTGCAGAGGTCGCATTCAATTCGGGCATGTACGTTCAGGGCTTTCCAGAATACGGTCCGGAGCGCATGGGTGCGCCCATCACGGCCTATAACCGTATCAGCCGTGAGCGCTGTTCGGTTCACTCCAACATTTACAGCCCCAACTTTGTAGTCGTCGTGGATGAAACGCTGCTGAAAGCGGTGGACGTTACGAACGGTTTAAAAGAGGACGGAGCGATCATCATCAACAGCGAGAAAACGCCGGAGGAGCTGAGGCCGCTGCTGAGAGGCTACCAGGGAAAGGTGTATACCATCGATGCGAGGAAGATTTCCGAAGAGGCCATGGGAAGGTACTTCCCCAATACTCCCATGCTTGCCGCCGCAGTCAAGGTGAGCAACGTGGTGGATTCCGACCACTTTATCCGGGATATGGAAGCGTCCTTCCGGCATAAATTCGCATCGAAGCCTCATGTGATCGACGGAAATATGAGGGCAATCAGACAATCTTTAGAGGAGGTATGCGCAGGATGATTAAAAAAGCCGGTGAGATTAGCGAACTGACCCCATGGCAGGAAATGACCATCGGGGGTGAAATATATGAGGGCGGTACGTCCTCCCTCGTAAATACCGGGGACTGGAGAACGATGACTCCGGTTTTTCATGAGGAAAAATGTACCCATTGCATGTACTGTGTGCCCTACTGTCCCGACAGCTCGATTCCGGTCCAGGATGGGAAGCGCCTCGACTTCGACTTCATGCATTGCAAGGGCTGCGGAATCTGTTATAAGGTCTGCCCCTTTCATGCAATTTCCTTTGTGAAGGAGGGCGTATGATGACGATTCGGAACAGACTTTCAGGCAATGAAGCCATCGCCTATGCGATGAAGCAGATCAACCCCGATGTGATGGGAGCGTTTCCGATCACGCCTTCTACTGAGATTCCCCAGTATTTTTCAACCTATGTGGCGAATGGGGAAGTCGATACGGAGTTTGTGGCGGTGGAATCGGAGCACAGCGCCATGACGACCTGTATGGCCGCCCAGGCCGCGGGAGGAAGGGCGGTCACCGCCACCTCGTCCGCAGGGATGGCGCTCATGTGGGAGATGCTCTATGTTGCCGCGTCCTCTAGGCTTCCCGTTACGATGGCGCTGGTAAACCGCGCCCTGACCGGACCGATCAACATCAACTGCGATCATTCCGATTCCATGGGAGCACGGGACAGCGGCTGGATTCAGCTCTATTCCGAAACCAATCAGGAGGCGTATGACAACTTTATCCAGGCGATGCCCATCGGGGAAAGCGATGAGGTCCGCCTGCCCGTCATGGTCTGCCAGGACGGATTTATTACGAGTCATGCGGTTGAAAATATCGAACTTCTGGATGACGGGGACGTGAAGCGCTTTGTCGGGGAATATGCTCCCGAAAACTATCTGCTGAAAAAGGAGAACCCCTTGGCCATCGGACCCTACGACATCTCAAACTATTATATGGAGCACAAGAAGCAGCAGGCTGAGGCGATGAAAAATGCAAAGGCTGTCATCCTTTCCGTTGCGAAACAGTTTGAAGAGCTTTCCGGCCGGAGTTACGGCCTGTTTGAAGCCTATGAAATGGAAGACGCCGAGGTGGCCCTGGTCCTCATCGGGTCCAGCGCCGGAACCGCCAAGGAGACGGTGCGCCGGATGAGGGGAGAAGGAAAGAAGGTCGGTCTCGTAAAAATCCGCGTTTTCCGCCCCTTCCCGATGGAAGAGCTGGCGGAAACCTTGTCCAAGGTCAGTGCCGTCGCGGTAATGGACAAGGCTGAGAGCTTTTCTGCCTGCGGCGGTCCGCTGTTTGCCGAAGTGCGCTCCGCTCTCTATGATCTGGAACGGCGTCCGAAAGCGATCAATTACGTTTACGGGCTCGGAGGACGCGACATCTGCGTGGAAGACTTTGCGATGATCTACGGACAGTTGTTTGAGATCGCAAAGACAGGGGAGACAGGACCGGTCTACCGTCATATCGGACAGAGAGAACTGGGAGGTGACAGATAATGGCGTACAGTTTGAAAGAGCAGGCGGCAAAGCCGGAACGGTTTGCCGGAGGGCATCGTCTCTGTGCGGGCTGCGGAGCGGCTATCGCAGTGCGGGGCGTATTGCGGGCGTTAAAACCGGAGGACAGGGCGGTCATCGCCAACGCCACCGGTTGTCTGGAGGTATCTTCCTTCCTCTATCCCTATACGGCATGGGAGGACAGCTACATCCACACCGCCTTTGAAAATGCGGCAGCTACCGCCGGCGGCGTTGAGGCCGCCTATCGCGTGCTGAAGAAAAAGGGAAAGATAGACGATACATTTAAGTTTATCGCCTTCGGCGGCGACGGGGGTACATACGACATCGGATTCCAGTCCCTTTCGGGAGCCATGGAGCGGGGACATGACATGGTCTATGTCTGCTACGACAATGAGGCATATATGAATACGGGTATCCAGAGATCTTCCTCTACACCGCGATTTGCCGATGCGACGACGACTCCGGTGGGAACGGTAATTCCGGGAAAACAGCAGAACAAGAAAGACCTTACGGCGATCATCGCCGCTCATAATATTCCCTATGTCGCCCAGACGACCTTTCTTGGAAATTTCAAGGATCTCCATGAAAAGGCGGAAAAGGCCATCTATACGGAAGGACCCGCATTCCTCAACATCATGGCGCCGTGCCCCAGAGGCTGGAGGTATGAGACGGAGGAGCTTGCGGAACTCTGCAAGCTGGCTGTCGACACCTGTGTATGGCCGCTGTTTGAGGTGGAAGGCGGCGTCTGGAAGCTCAATTATGAGCCGAGAAAAAAGCTTCCGGTGGA
>CAMJRV010000376.1 GCA_946408315.1 uncultured Bacillota bacterium
ACGGGATATTTGAATTTATTGGCCGCCCGCAGTAACTTCGTATATTCAAAAGAGCTGTTTGAAGCAAGGCATACCGTTTGCAGCAGAGGATTTTTCGATCCGCTGATCGATGCGCTCTGCGATATTGTCGAAAAGCATGCGGCGCAATCCGGAGCGGAACGCGTTGCTGTTTTGGACGCGGGCTGCGGCGAAGGCTATCATCTCAGCGGCCTGTCCCGGCGGATGGGCGAGCGGAAAACCAGCCTCTTCGGAATCGACATCGCCAAGGAGGGCATTAAAATCGCATCCAAAAGCGAAGAAGAAATCATCTGGATCGTATCAGACCTGGCAAAGCTTCCCTTTCAAAAAAACAGCTTCGATGTCATACTGAATATCCTTTCTCCCGCCAATTATTTTGAATTTGAGCGGGTGCTGAAAAGGGACGGCCTGACCGTCAAGGTCATTCCGGGCAAACATTACCTGGAAGAGCTGAGAAAGTTGATCTTCAAGGAAAATACCTATTCCAGCGACAGAGTGGCGGATTACTTCTCCAATAAATTGGAAGTCATAGCAAAGCAGGATATCGGCTATCAATTTGAGGCGGATGAAACGGTTCTGCCCGCCCTCCTGAAGATGACCCCCTTGACATGGGGCGGAAACACCGGAGAGCTCGCTGCCTGCGGGATGCGGGATATCGATTCGGTTACCGTGGATTTGACTATTCTGATCGGAAGAAAAAACGGCGGGGAACCGCAGGTTACCACATAAATTAGAAAAAAGGACAGGACAAAGATGAAAAGACGATTGAATCTCACCTACAGCGCGATACAGGGGGCCTACTGGATGTATTTCGGGGCGATCCTGAGCTTTGCCTCCGTATTTTTACTGGGGAAGGGCTATACGAACTCGGAAATCGGAGTGATTCTGGCCGCCGCCAAAATACTTGCTGTCATATTGCAGCCGTTGCTGGCCGACGCGGCGGATCAGTGCCGGCGGGTCAGTCTGATCGGCATTGTCGCCATGATCGGGGCGGGACTTGGGGCGGCTACCGCCTCTCTCTGCCTGTTTCCCGAAAAGTCCCTGGCGCTCGCGGTGCTCTTTATTCTGATCGGCGCGTGGCTGACCTCTTTGCAGCCGCTGATCAACTCCATGGCGTTTTACCTCAGCAGAAGCGGCCACGCGATCAATTTCGGAATCGCGCGGAGCGGGGGCTCTGTCGCCTATTCCGCTCTCTGTGCGGTGCTGGGCTCTCTCGTCACGATTTACGGGATCGGAGCGATTCCCCTTACCGGTGTTGCTGCGCTGGCTCTGCTGCTCCTTACCCTGCCGATCGCCGCCCGGCTGTATCGAAGGGCAAGCTCGGAAAAAGCGATAAAGGAAGCGGCGGGAAACGTGGAAAGCGAAGCAGGAGAGAGTGCGAAAAGAGAAACAGGAGAGAATGAGAAAAGCGAAACCGAGAGAAGCACGAAAAAAGACGAGACAATTACTCTGAAAGACTTTGTGACGCGCAATGGAATGTTCCTCGTATTCTCCGCCAGTATCGTTCTCGTCTTTTTCCAAAACTCGGTATTCAATACATATTTGCTGCAAATCCTCATGGACGTGGGAGGGAACAGCGGACAGATGGGGCGCTTGTTCTCGTTTATGGCTCTGCTGGAGCTGCCCGGCCTGTTCTTCTTCAGTCGGATCAGAATGCGGTTCAGCTGCCAGTTCTTGCTGAAGGTCGCCTCTGTCGCGTTCGTTCTGAAGGTGTTTCTCTCCTATCTCGCTCCGTCGGTTGGCTTTATCTATCTGGCATTTTTATTTCAGCTGATCTCCTTCCCGATCTTTCTGTCTGCCTCGGTCCACCTCGTGGATGAGGTGATGGAGAAGGGAGAGGCGGTAAAGGGGCAGTCTCTCATAACGGGGATGATTACGCTGAGTACGGTATTCGCCAGCCTTCTCGGCGGCGTGATCCTGGACCACAGCGGGGCGTCCCTGCTGCTTCTGGTCAGTACGGTCCTCTGCGTCATCGGAACGGTGATCGTCATCCTTTCCGTGGACCGCATCCGTGCAAGAAGATGAAAAATGCCTTCCCCAAACAACGAATGCTGCGGAAGGCATTTTTGAAATATTTTCTTTAATTATTTTCTTTAATGTTACAGTAGCTTCTCAATATGTTCGGTCAATTCCGCCGGCGTTATGGTCGGAGCGAATCTGGCGATGACATTTCCCTTTCTGTCGACCAGGAACTTCGTGAAGTTCCATTGGATTTCCGTATCGGCGACGGAAAAGGATAAGGTCTTCAGCTTTTCTTTCAACCCTGCGAGACCGCCGTTGTCCACGTCGCTGGGAGCCTGCTCCTTCAGGAATTTATAAAGCGGATGGGCGTTTTCGCCGTTTACTTCGATCTTGTCGAAGGTTTCAAATTCGGTGCCGAAATTGAGCTTGCAGAAATTGACGATCTCCTCGCCTGTTCCCGGAGCCTGATTTAAAAACTGGTTGCAGGGGAAATCCAGAATTTCAAAACCCTGGTCCCTGTATTTTTTATAGAGCTCTTCCAGCCCGTCGTATTGGGGCGTAAAGCCGCAGCCCGTCGCTGTATTGACGATCAGCAGAACCTTCCCCTCATATTCCTTCAATGATATCTCGGCGCCGTCTACTTTTTTAACGTTAAAATCATAAATACTCATAATGATCCTCCTTCATATTCTAATCTCCTGCCCGGCCTGAAAGAGCCGCCAGCGGATTTTCGTTTTCATTTCAGATGGATATATTGTACCCCGTTGAGGCGCAGAACAAACAAGGATCGTTTTAATATGCCTTGGAAAGGTAGGAGACAAAGCAGTCCAGATCTTCCCTTTTCGGAAACATGGCCCGGGCGCTCCCGGCATTTCCGCCGCCTTTTCCGTTCCAGACCTGGGCGTTGTCCTTGACGATCTTTCCACAGTCATGACCGCCCGGAGAGGCGAGGATCACGAGATTTTCCCGGGTGGAAACAAGAGCGATGAGCGGCTTGTTTCCCGATCCGACGGATGGAGCGGCGCCGGAAGATGAGGAGGTGTTGCCGGATTTCTTTGCCGGAACGGCGCCCCCGAGCTTCTCAATCAGAATCTTTGCGACGGAAAGCAGATCGTTGGCATTGAGATAGGGATACTCCCGGATCACGAACCCGCCAGGGGCCGCATTCTGCAGGATCTCGTCGGCCGCCTGGGCGATCGCGGTATTTTTCATCAGGTAGAGCTCCTGCCGGACTTCTTTGTTCTTTTCATCCTGCGCCTTTATCTTTCCCAGCAGATCGTTGTCGTCGGAAGAGTATCTCTGATTCAGCTCCGCAAGGATGCGGTGCTTGTTTTGATAATCCTCCAGCGCGCCTTTGCCGGCGTTGAAATAGACCCGGGTCATCCCTTTGTAACTTTCCAGCTTAAAGATTTTCAGAAGTCCTACCTGGCCCGAGGTAGAGGGATGGGTTCCGCAGCAGGCGACGCAGTCGGCAGGATTGCTCTCATCGCCGACGCAGACGATGGAGATATCCTCGTCGACGGCCAGCGCTTTCCGCAGGGGAAGCTTTTCCGCCTCGGAGCGGTTTTCATAATACCGGACCGTCACGGGAACGTTGGACCAGATTATCTCGTTGGTGATCGTCTCGATTTGCTGCGCCTGCTCCCAAGTGATGCCGGGCACGTCGATATCGATCGTCATATAGCTGTCGCCCATGTGAAACCCGCGGTTGACCCCGCCTGTTTCGCGGAAGAAAATGCCGGACAGGATATGCTCGCCGCAGTGCCGCTGCATATGCTCAAACCTGCGCTCCCAGTCGAGCCTGCAGGTTACTGCAGTGCCGGGCTCCCACTGTTTTTCAGCGCTTGCCCCGGAGGCCGATTCAGCGCTTGCCGCAGCGGG
>CAMJRV010000377.1 GCA_946408315.1 uncultured Bacillota bacterium
AAAAGGGACGAAAAATACTCAAAAGTATCATAAAGACATATTTTGACAACCTGGGCGAGCATATTCAGATGAATGTTATCAACAACGAAACACTGTTAGCGGCTCAGGAAGAGCCTGAGAGGTATCGTGATTTATTGGTGCGTGTAGCCGGATACCTTGCTTACTTTACGGAACTTGACCGAGAGGTGCAGGATAACGTTATCGCAAGAACAGCGCATACGCCAAACTAGCTGGTGGATATGGAAAAGATTAATTACATCGGAGGCTTGCAGCGTTTCTCTACGGAGGACGGTCCGGGAATCCGCACAACAATATTTTTTAAAGGCTGCCCGTTATCCTGTGCGTGGTGTCATAATCCGGAATTGTTTAGCGCATCGTTTTATCTTCACTACCAAAAAAGGAAATGTATTTTATGCGGGCATTGTATTGAAGTCTGCCCTGTGCATGCGATATCCGCAGGCGATCGTGAGATCATCGTTGATCGGGAAGCGTGTATCGCATGCAGAAAATGTATTGAAATATGCTGCTCCGGCGCACTGTACACGAAGTCAAACGAGTACAGCCTGGACGATTTGATTACTGAGATTGAAAAGGATAAAGAATTCTTTGATCATTCAGGCGGCGGGATTACCCTGAGCGGTGGCGAGGTCTTGGCAAACACTGAATATGCAATCGCCGTGGCACGGGAAGCAAAAAAGAGAAACATAGCGGTAGCCATTGAAACAAGCGGTTTTGGTAAGTATGAAGAGTTGCATGCATTGGCAGAAATCTGTGATGATATTCTTTTTGATATCAAGCACATGAACTCAGCGTCACATAAAAAGTATACAGGCGTTCCCGTAGAATCGATTCTGGAAAATCTTGAAAAGCTTTCGGCGGATTCGGATATCCGAAATAAAATAACGATCCGGGTGCCTTTGATACACCATATCAATGACGATGAGGAAACTGTGGAAAAGCTCTGTAACCTGATGGCTGTAAACTGTTTGAAAAAAGTGAATCTACTGCCTTATCACAGCATGGGAATCTCGAAGGGCAGGGAAATCGGCATTGTTCAGCAGGAATTTGAAACACCGCCGGATGAAGTATTGCTGAAAGTAAAGGAGAGATTTCTTGAAAAAGGCATACAGGCAGAGGTTCTTGGAATGGATGATGAGTAAAAGAAGATGGGAGGAGGTGTGCGGCAATAGCCCAATCGGAAATTTGTTTAAGTCGGCTAATTTAATTTTTTAAAAGGAGTGATAAATTCATGGAACAACTTAATACTCGCAATAATAGACGAAATATCATTGACGAAACCGGTATAAACTCCATGCTTATGCGAATCACCATATTTTCTGCAGGTGGACCGCTGCTGGATGGGTTAATGCTGACCAATATCGGAATTGCATTGGTCCTAATGGCTCCGGAACTTGGCTTGAATGTTGTTGAAATCGGTTTGGTCGGTACGGCTGCATTAGTCGGTATCTTTTTCGGAGGATTTATTTTCGGTGCTTTTACAGACCATCATGGCCGTGTACTGATGTATAAGGTTGATTTAATTATGCTTCTGGTCCTCTCGCTTTTACATATATTTGTTACGGAAGCATGGCAATTAATTGCAATTAGATTCCTCATGGGTGTTGCCATCGGTGCGGATTATCCAATCGTAGCATCTCTGTTAAGCGAATTTATGCCAAAGAAACACCATTCGACTATGATGTCCCTGCAGCATATCGCATGGAATCTTGGCACTTTCGTCGCAGCAATAATCGGTTATACGTTCCTCACAACAGTAGGCGGGTGGAAATTGATGCTTGGATGGATTCCTGCCGTTCTTACTCTGATCTTACTCTTAGGAAGATGGGGGTTACCGGAATCTCCTCGTTGGCTCCTCCAAAAGGGTCGTGTAGAAGAAGCAAGGGCTGTAGTCAAGAGAGTCTGGGGACCGGAAGCAGATATTGAAGATCTGGAGATTGAAGAACAAGCGCCGGAAGCAAAAGTTAAGAGAGCGGACTTGTTTAGAGGCGGATATGGAAAAAGATTGTTCTTTGTCTGTGGATTTTGGATGCTTCAGGTAATTCCGTTCTTTGGTATCGGTATCTTTGTACCGAGACTGATGGAAGCCTTCGGATTTGTCGAAGGAAACAGCTGGATCTGGGGAAATCTTGTAGTAGGCCTCTTCTATACATTAGGTGTTATCTATCCGATGTATACATTGAATAAGTTTGGAAGAAGAAAGACGATCCTATGGTGCTTCTTCTTTATCGCACTGAGCCTGCTGTTGCTGGGCCTTATCCCGCATCCGCCGATCATAGTAGTTCTCATCCTATTCATCGTATTTGCTTTTGCAAACGGCGGTCCGAGCTGCTTGAGCTGGATTTATCCGTCCGAGCTGTTCCCGACAGAAGTCAGAGCAACTGCTGTGGGAATCGGTACCTCTTTCAGCAGAATCGGATCGGCAGTCACAACCTTTATTCTGCCTATGGCATTAGCGAGCTATGGAATTCAGGCGATTATGATTGCAATGGCCATAGCCGCTGCTCTGGGATGGCTGATCAGCTTCTTGATCGCACCTGAAACAAAGGGTATGAGCTTAGAGAAAGCCAGCTCCCTGTCCCACGATAAGAAAAAATAATTAAAAGCCCAATACTGATTGATTGACCTATTGACGCGTAATACCATTTGGTTCACCTTTATAAGGCCTGAAATTGAAATGTAACACTCAATTTCAGGCCTTATATATGTATTTTCCTCGCATTTTTCCAATTTTTGATGTACAATTATGAAAACCGCGATCGTAAGCAAAAGAAGAAAATAAGACGATAGGAGGGATAATCTTATGCATACTGTTTCAATCGTAAAAGCATCGCCGCAGCCATCCATGCAGGACATCAGAAATACGGTAGAAAAGAGTCTGTCGTATTTGGGCGGGTTGGAGTCCCTGGTGCCGAAGCACGCCTCTGTTTTAATCAAGCCGAACATCGGGACCGATGAAGACTATCTTAGCGGCTTGGTAACGGACTGGCGGGTCGTTGAAGCAATTATTGCTCTTTTACAGGAATATGGCATTCAACAAATTAAAATAGCCGAGTCATCGATTGTTGGCAAAGATACGCAACTGTCATTTGAGGCTGCCGGATACAATGAAGTGGCGAAGCGGACAGGAGCAGTTCTTGTTGATCTGAAAAAGGATGAAATCCAGGAGGTCGCGGTTCCCAACGGACTTATGCTCTCCAAAATCAAAGTATATAAAACGGTATCAGATGCCGACTTCATTATCAATGTTCCCAAGCTCAAAACGATTTCAGCAACACCGGTAAGCTTTTCCATGAAAAACTTGAAAGGTGTGATTCCTGACCCGGAAAAAAGACGCTTTCATAATCTCAACCTCAATCATTGCATCGTAGACCTTAACCGGGCTGTTAAGTCAGATCTTATAATCGTAGACGGCATTATCGGAAGCGATTTCTATCAGCCAAAGGAGACAAACGTAATCATTGCGGGGAAAAACGTTGTTTCTGTAGATGCGGTGGCATGTCGGGTGATCGGGATCGATCCCTATACTGTGGAGTATTTAGTAGAAGCTGAGAAATTAAAGCTTGGTTCGGCAAACAGTGAAGAAATCACGCTATGCGGCGAGAATCTCGAAAGCGTTATTTATCCGTTTACAAAACCAGTAGAACAAAATAAATTTGCCCATCTCTTTCCAAATATCAATATTATCTTTGGCGACAGCTGCTCAGGCTGTACAACAAGCCTTTATCGGGCATTAGATATTTTAAAGAATCAGGGGCGCCTTGACCAATTGACCGGTATTACCATTGCAATGGGAACAAACCCTGTGGTAGAGAACTGTGAACGGGTGCTCTATGTGGGGA
>CAMJRV010000378.1 GCA_946408315.1 uncultured Bacillota bacterium
TTGAGATCCAGCAGGCTCAATGGATCAAAGACGAGAGACAGAGGATTCTTGAAGAAGCCAAAAGGGAATATGAAACGATTTTGAAGGATGCAAAGGTCCAGGCGGAAGCGCTGATCGAAAACGACGACATCACCGTAAAGGCAAAGATGCGCGCGGACGAGATCATCAGGGTTGCCGAGGCCAATGTGAAAGCTCTGAAGCTGAGCACGTTCGATTACATAGACAGCATTCTTTTTAATTTCCAGGACAAGATGGACCAGATGAATTCCGTCTATTTCCACGACATGTTCTCCAATCTTCAGAATACCTTCGAGAAGATCAACACCACCATATCCGACAATAGAAGCGAGATCAAGGAAATGGTTTACCGGACCCAGCTGGAGAATAACGAATAAAATACCAGTATCTTAAATATGATATGGTATGAAGAGAAGTAAAAGAAGGACAATTTACATATTGGCCGGCGCGGTTTCCTGCATCGGCTGCATCGTGATGATGGTGTTTCCGTCCATCGCACTTTCCGCTGCACAAAAAGGCATCGCCTTGTGGGCAAGCTCTGTATTGCCTGCTTTGCTGCCTTTTTTTATATGCGCAAACTTTATGACGGCCCTGGGGCTTCCCGCTTATATCGGAAAGGTATTTGAAAAGCCTTTTCAAAAGCTCTTTGGAGCTCCGGGAGTTTCTGCCTTCGTATTTTCCGTCAGCATCACGTCAGGATATCCGATGGGGGCGAAGCTGATCGGCGATTTCGGCAGGAGCGGTGCCATCACCTCGGGAGAAGCGAAACGGATGCTGACTTTTTGCAGCACCTCCGGTCCGCTCTTCATGCTCGGCGCGGTTGGCGCAGGTATGCTGTCCTCTCCTGCGGCAGGGGCGGTCATCGCGCTGTCCCACTATCTGGGGGCAATTTTAAACGGACTTTTTTACCGGATCTTTTCACCGAAAAAACAGGAACCCCGGCGGGAATTCTCCGGGGGCGCCGCGATAAAGAAGGGGACTCTGCTGGAGCTCTTCACCGATTCCATGATCACCTCATTCCGGGCCCTGGGCATCATCTGCGGCTATATCGTCCTGTTTATGCTGATTACGGACTTCATCCAGTTTTCCGGCGTCCTGAACGCCCTTCAGTCGGAATGGGGCAGGGGTTTCGTCAAAGGCTGCCTGGAGATGACCGTCGGCTGCAGCAGTATTTCCGGAAGCGAAGAGCTGACTCTGCTGTATCAATGCGTTTTATGCACTTTTTTGATCTCCTTCGGCGGGCTGTCCATCTACGCCCAATCCATGAGCATGCTGTCGGGCCTGAATATCGGAAGCGTCTATTATCTGGTGACAAAGCTTACCCACGGGCTGCTGGCGGGTCTCGTCGCATGGTTTCTCGGGCCTGTGATCCTGAGCGGCGACGCAATTTTCACCGGAACCTTCGGAACCGGGGAGGTCATAAGCTACCTGGGCTTTTTTTCTCAATTGTTATTCTCATCCAAAATGGTTATAATGATTGTGTTCTTGTTCCTTTTCACCATACTGCTGGATAAATTAATAAGGAGAATTCATGAACGTTCTAGGGATCATAGCGGAGTATAATCCGTTTCATAACGGACATCGATATCATTTACAAGAATCGGTCAAAGCGGTGAAGTCCGACTATACGGTCTGCGTCATGAGCGGGAACTTCACCCAGAGAGGCGAACCTGTCATGGCGGACAAGTGGGTCCGGGCGGCGGCGGCAGTCGATAACGGGATCGACCTTGTACTGGAGCTTCCCTTTGTCTTTGCCTGCAACAATGCCGAATACTTTGCGGCAGGCGCAGTGGATATCCTGAATCGCCTGGGCTGTGTGACCCACCTTTCCTTCGGAAGCGAGGCGGGAGACCTTTCCGCCCTGTCGGCCGCAGCCGAATACCTGTCCTTTGAAACGGAGGAGTTGAAACGCAGTATCCGGGAATTTTCGGATCAGGGCCTTTCTTTTCCCAGAGCCAGATACGAGGCTGTGAAAAAATGTATGGGAGAGTCCTATTCGGACGTACTCAGGAACGCCAACAACATCCTTGCGGTGGAATATCTGAAGCAGTTAAACCTGAGAGGCAGCAGGATCACGCCGGTAACGGTGAAGCGATATGGGACAGGCTATCACGATAAGGATACCTTTGAAGATATTGCCAGCGCTTCGGCAATTCGTCATAAATTGGGCCAGGCTGAAGACCTCGAAGAGGTGATCCGGTTTGTACCGAATGAGACATATCAAGTTTTGCAAGCGATTGATATGGATGTTAATATATCATTTAACCATTTTTATAAGCTGCTTATTTATAAAATTTTGACGAGCGATCCGGAGCAGCTGGGAAGCATATTTTCGGCGACAGAAGGGCTGGAAAACAGGGTGAGGAAAGCGGCTGCCGAATCTGCCGATATGGATTCCCTGATCAGCGCCATCCTGTCGAAGCGGTACACGTATACGCGGATCCACCGGCTGCTGACCCATACCCTCGTCGGTCTTGATAAAGATAGCTTCCGTTCGATATGGAGCCAGGGAGCCAACTATGCCAGGGTACTGGGCTTCAGCCGGAAGGGGGCCTCGCTGATTAAGGCAGTGAAAAAAGAAGAACGGAATACGATTCCCATCCTGACGAATATCAACCGGGAGCTTTCCAAAGATTCGGAGGAATGGAAGCTGCTGCAATACGATATCACCGCCTCGGATATCTACAATCTGGTTGCCTATGGTGAAATTTACGGTCATTCGGATTACGTCAGAAAGCCGTATAAGAATTTTGTCTGATGCCGAGCTGTGGTATTCTCACAGGAGCCTCCCTCGCTTGTATGCTTCGCATAAGCTCGGTACAAGGGTTTAGGTCTTCCTTCGAGAATACCGCAGCCCGGCTTTATTGGCTGTGAATCGTAACTGCTTGGCTTAAGTTTTATTAAAATACCCTGAAATCCCTTGAAAAAAACTGAGTTTCGACTATAATTAAATACGAAGAAAATCTACGAATCGTAGAAAATTTAATGGAGGACAATCGAATGAAAGTTTTAGTTATTAACTGCGGCAGTTCATCACTGAAATATCAGGTGCTTGATATGACAAATGAAACGCTTCTTGCAAAAGGCCTGGTGGAAAGAATCGGCCTGGAAGGTTCCATCATATCTCACGAGAAGATCGGGATGGACAAGTTTAAGCTGACGACACCGATGGCAAGCCACAAAGAGGCTATCGGACATGTTCTGGAAGCTTTGACAGACGCAGAGCACGGCGTAGTCAGCTCCATGGATGAAATCGGAGCCGTAGGACACCGTGTCGTTCACGCCGGAGAGAAATATGCAAGCTCCGTGCTGATTACCCAGGATGTAATCGATGCATTGGAAGAATGCGTGGAATTGGCCCCGCTTCACAATCCGCCGAATCTTCTGGGAATCGCGGCATGTCAGGAGCTTATGCCCAATACGCCGATGGTAGGTGTATTCGACACGGCGTTCCATCAGACAATGCCTCCTGAATCATATATCTATGCGATCCCTTATGAATACTACGAGAAATATAAGATCAGAAGATACGGATTCCACGGCACAAGCCATAAGTATGTTGCAGAGAGAACTGCGGACATTCTGGGAGTCAACATCGAGGATCTGAAGATCATCACCTGCCACCTCGGAAACGGCGCCAGCGTAACCGCCATCAAGAGGGGAAAATCCCTCGATACGAGTATGGGCTTTACGCCGCTTGAAGGTCTCGTCATGGGAACCAGATCGGGCGATATCGATCCGGCCATCGTATCCTACATCAGACAGAAGGAAGGCCTGGCAAGCGGAGAGGCGACGAATATTCTGAACAAAAAATCCGGCGTAATGGGAATCT
>CAMJRV010000379.1 GCA_946408315.1 uncultured Bacillota bacterium
AATTTGTCCTATGCAAAATCTAATGCTTTTCTAGTATACCATAAAAAAATGATTATGCAAGTAAATTTTAAGGCTTCTGTATTCGGACCAGCACCTGAACCAGCTCATCAATCTCCCCGGCCGTGTTGTAAAATGCGAGGGAAGGGCGGATAGTAGCTTCCAGCCCGAACCTTCTCAGGATAGGCTGGGCGCAGTGATGGCCCGTACGGACTGCAATCCCCGCTTCATTCAGAGCCTTGCCGACCGCTTCATTGGTTTTTCCCTCTAATACAAACGACAGGACAGCCGTTTTCTGCTGCGCCGTGCCGATCAGTGCCAGGCCCGGCACCGACCGCATCGCTTCCGCCGCGTATTCCGTCAAAGCATGCTCATACGCAAAGATCCGGTCCATGCCGATTTCTGAGACATATTCCAGGGCCGCCGCCAGCCCGACCGCGTCGGCAATGTTTCCCGTTCCCGCTTCAAAACGGGCGGGAGGCTCCTGATACCTCGTCTTCTCAAAGGTCACGTCCGAAATCATATTTCCTCCCCCCTGATAAGGTGGAAGGTCTCTTAGAATATCCCACTTGACGTAAAGGACGCCGATTCCCGTAGGTCCGAATACTTTGTGCCCTGAAAACCCATAAAAATCGCAGTCCAGCTCGACCACATCCACCGGCAGATGAGAAACCGCCTGGGCGCCGTCGACAAAAACCCTGGCGCCAGCCCGGTGAGCGGCGCCAACCATATCCCGGATCGGAACTACCGTTCCCAACGCGTTGGAGACCTGCGTCAGGGCGACCAGTTTTGTCTTCTCACTCAGCAGCTCTTCGTATTGCTTCAGATCGATCTGCCCCGTATCATCCACCGGAATTACCCGCAAAATAGCTCCCGTTTCCTGGCAGAGGTGCTGCCAGGGAACGATGTTCGCATGGTGCTCCAGATGAGAGACGAGGATCTCGTCCCCCTCTTTTATATGAACCTTCCCATAGGTTCCTGCGACGAGATTCACCGCTTCCGTCGTCCCGCGGACGAAAATGATTTCCCTCGAATCGGCGGCGTGAAGAAATTTCCGAACGGTCTCCCTCGCCGCTTCAAATCCGTCGGTTGCTCTGGCCGCCAGGGCGTGGGCGCCGCGATGAACGTTGGAGTTTTCGTGACGATAAAAATGGCGCAGGCGTTCTATGACGCAGACGGGTTTCTGCGTGGTAGCCGCGTTATCCAGCCAAATCAAGGGTTTTCCGTCGATCCGCTCCGACAGGATCGGAAAATCCTTTCGGATTGCTTCCACAGGGAAAGAGGTTAAATCCACAGGCAAATTCACAGGAACGTTTGTGACGGCTGCGCTTCCCTCCAAACGTTCCATGTCCTTTTTCTCACGGCACGGGGCCTGGTACAGGGACCAGTTATTCCGAACGACCGCAAATCCCTTTAATTCTGCCACGGCTGCCGCGCGGTTTGCCGCACTGTTATTTGTAATCATAGTAATGCCCGATCTCCACATTTTCAAGGACACCCACCGCGTCACTCGACAGGATGCAGGCGGAGCTGTACAGCAACAGCAGATACGAACCGATCCCCTGGTTGTCGATTCCCATGAATCGCACCGAAAGCCCTTGGGACTGCTCCCCCGGAAGCCCCGCTTGATACAGCCCGATGGCGCCCTGCTTTTCTTCCCCTGTCCTGACGAGCAGGATGCTGGTCTTTCCGTCCTCTCCCTTCGGGTCCAGTTTCCCGTCGATCAGAAGCTTATTGGTCGGAATGAGAGGAATCCCTCTCCAAGAGATAAACGAAGCGCCGAACATAGACACGGTCACCGGAGGAACGCCCCGCCTCGTGCACTCCCTTCCAAACGCTGCGATGGCCCTTGGGTGGGCAAGGAAAAACGACGGTTCTTTCCACACTTTCGTAATCAGTTCATCCAGATCGTCGGGCGTCGGATATCCGTGCCTCGTCTGTAGCCTCTGGGAGTTTGCCGCGTTGGTAAGCAGGCCGTAATCCTGGCTGTTGATCAGCTCGTAGTCCTGCCGCTCCCGCAGGCATTCCACGCTGAGGCGCAGCTGTTCTTCGCTCTGATCGTAGGGCTTTCTGTAGATGTCGGAGACCTGGGTGCTTATTTTCACAATCGTAGAAATCGGGTTTAATACATATTCCCGCGGATTCGTCTCGTAGTCGACGTACCCTCCGGGAATCAGCTGATAGCCCACTTCCTGATTCAGAAGGTCCAGAGGAGAATCCCCCTCTTTTACCTTATTTAAACGAAAAATACCGTTCTCCAAAGGCTTCCATTCCAGCAGCTGCGACAGCCACCGCGGCGTAATGGACTCAAATTGGGGGACGGTTTTCGTAAACTCGGCCAACTGATATGCGGCCTGAGAAGTTAAAAAATCAGTTTTCCGATCCTCCTGCGGCGCGCGCAGTTCTTCCATATTCTGTTCCGACATGCTTTTGCCTCCTTTTTCCATAAATTGTTTGCAATATTAGTATGGATTGGGGAGGCATTTCCTAAACATATTGATTTCGATCGATTACGGCAGCTTCCTGCCGCATTTTGTGCAGTACAGATACTCTTTTTCCGTTTCCGCACCGCAGTAAGGGCAGAAAGCATCGGCGCGGGCGCCGCCTTCCTCAGAGTCATTCAGATTGCCGCCGTTGCCGGCATGGGCGTGGGAATCGGAACGCTCCGCCTGCCTTTTTCCAAAATATTCGTTCAGCGGGTCAGGCTCCTCCGAATCGTCCGTGATATCAAACGTCGAAAAGCGTTCCTTACCCGTCGCATTTTTGTAATTATAAACCGCCTGCACGATTCCCAGCACGACAAAAATCACGCCAAACAAGGCAAAGAAGATCGGCGCTCCCATGTTTACCGCCATAATCGTCCAAAAGACGCCAAAGACTGCCGCTGCTGCCGAACCGAAGGCGCCCATCATGGATGGCGCTCTTCCCGGTTTTATACTCTTCATCTCTATCTCCCCTTCTTCTTTTTCGCTTTCATTTGATCTGCAATGACCGATGCAAACCCGATAAGAATATACGCCCAAAACATATAATACGCCGCGCCTTGATGGAAGTTGCGCTCTGCCGCTCCGATCTGACTCGTATAATAGATCGTCTCTTCCAGATTGCCCAGCGCCACGCCGATGCAGCCTGCGATAATCAGTCCGACTCCGAATAGGGTCTTTTTCATACTGCCCTCCTGTAAACGTAAATCTTTAAAGTCTGCGTTCATTATACCATATTATATTTGAAATTTGCTTAGAAACCGGAAAGCGCTTTATGATATAATCGAAATTGTCTAACACTAAAGTCTAACATTAAAATGGAAAGGAATCGTCCAATGAGAGTCGTTTCGATAAAACAGGAACCGGCATATAAGGAATGTGCGGCAAAATATATTCACGGAAAATGGGGTGACGAAACCAACTATCCACTGTATGAGGATAGTATCTTTGGCTGCGTCCGCAGCAGCGACCCGCTTCCCCACTGGTATCTGCTTGAGGATCAGAATGAAATCATCGGATGCGCAGGTTTGATCGACCACGATTTCATCGACAGGACCGATTTGTCCCCATGGCTATGCTCTCTGTATCTCGAGGAGGGAATGCGCGGAAAAGCCCTGAGCGCGCTGCTGATCGAGCAGGTGTGAATCGATGCCGCGAAAGAAGGCTTCGGTAAGTTATATCTCTGCACCGAGCTGGAGGGGTTTTATGAGAAATACGGCTTCCGTTACATCGGAGACGGAAAGTACCCCGACGGAGAGCCTGCGAGAATCTATGAACTGGCGCTCTAGTTTTTAAATTATAATTGATAATTAAATAAAATTTTCTTGTTTTTATATCACCTTTTCTGCTGTCGCTCATAGTATATAG
>CAMJRV010000380.1 GCA_946408315.1 uncultured Bacillota bacterium
GACGTCCCCATCCTCTACAAACGCGATGGTTCCCCCCTCATACGCTTCCGGTGAGATATGCCCTATGATCGATCCATGATTAAACCCGGAGAAACGACCGTCCGAAATCAGCGCCACCTTCTCTTTCAGCCCCTTTGCCAGCAGTCCATCGGTCGCTTTCATAAGCTCGTTCATTCCGGGGGAGCCCTTGCATCCCTCGTAGCGAATGACGATCACATCCCCCTCTTCAATTTTATCTGTCATAATCGCCTCATAGGCGTCTTCCTCCATATCAAAGACCCTTGCTCTGCCGCTGAAGCGCCACATGGATTTTGGAACGCCGGTAGGCCGGCATACCGCGCATTTTTCAGCAAGATTACCCTTGAGGATTCTCATCCCCGCCGTATCGATGAACGGCCGGTCCAGCGTCTTTATGACGCTGTCGTCAGCCACATGTATTTGCTTCAAATATTCTCCCCAGGTCTCGCCTGTGAGCGTCTTTTCATCCGTATAAAGCTTCTCTTCCATGCGCTTCATCACTGCAGGCACGCCGCCGGCGTTATACAGGTCTATGACGTCCAGTTCTCCGCTCGGTATCACTCCGACAAGACATTTGATCTCTCCGGCGATCCTGTCAAAATCATCTACCGCGACATCCAGCCCAAGTTCCCTGCCGTAAGCCAGGATATGAAGTATCGCGTTTGTCGAGCCGGCAACCGCCATATCCAGCATGATCGTATTGAGCAGCACATTTTTCGTGACGATATCCTCGGGACAGACGCCCTCCTTCGTCAGATCGACGATAAACCTTCCCGCCTCGACACACTTGCGCAATTTCAGATTATCGCCCGCAGGGATCGTTGCCGTTCCGGGGATCACCAGATTTAAGGCTTCGCCCAATATCTGCATCGTATTTGCCGTTCCCATTGACGGGCATGCGCCAAAGGAAGGACACGCGCAGTCCTCGACGAGCTCCAGAAAAGCCTCGTCGCCCTTTAGCGCGGCCACGTCCACCTCTGCCTGAACAACCTTCTTCCCGTTGCAGGTTCCCGTATACATCGGTCCGCCTGTAACAACGATGACCGGTATGCCGACCCTGAACGCCGCAAGGTAAGCGCCCGCAATAATATTGTCACAGGACGCCAAAATCACCAGCCCGTCAAATTTATGGACCCGGACAACATTTTCAATCGACATGGCGACGACATCCCTGGCAACGAGCTCGTAACGCAGCCCATCGGATCCTGTGGCGATATTTCCGCATGTGGCCGGCACACCGAATTCCATCGGCATTCCGCCGTTCATCCAAACGCCTTGCTTTACGGATTCCGCCAGCCTTCTGAGATGCCCCGTCCCCGGAGAGCCTTCAAAGTATGTATTGGCGATGCCTATATGGGGCTTATTTTTTATATCTTCCCCATCATATCCGGCGGCTTTATATATAATCCGTCTGTTCGCCGCTCCTGCGCCCTGCCAATACGCTCTTTCTTCCTGCATGTTGTACATACGTTTTTCCTCCCTGCTTTAGAAATATTGGTTTACCCTATGCCGCCTTGTCATCTTCCCGGTTTTCGTTTACAATATGGCTATTGTACGACACGGCACGGATAAAATAAAATGAATATATGGGATATCGTTCATTCAGAAATTGAATGAGGAAATGAGGTGGAAAAATGAGCCTGGCAAAATACAGAGCGTTCATCAAGATTGTCGAATTGGGTAGTCTCACAAAGACCGCAAAGCAGTTGGGATATTCCCAACCCGGCATAAGCCATATGATAGATTCTCTGGAAGCGGAAATCGGTTTTCCCCTTTTGATCAGGAATAAGGATTTCATGGTCCCGACAGAAAACGGCAAAAAGATATTGTACTATTGTAATCAGATTATTAAAAACGAAGACAGCTTGCAGGAAACCGCTTTATCGATAAACGGGCTGATTTCCGGCAATATAAAGATAGGAGCACTGAACAGCATGCTTGTGAATTTCGTTCCGAAAGTGGTGTGTGATTTTTCAAGCGCTTATCCCAATATTGAGATCCAGATACGGGAGCACAGCTTCATGGAAATTCAGGACTGTCTGCGAAACGGTACGATCGACATCGGTTTTATGAATGAATATGTCCCGAAAGGATTTGAATTTATCCCTCTGTTTCAGGATCCGGTCTGTCTGGTTATGCGGTACGACCATCCCCTGGCTTCCTACGAAAAAGTTCCCGTCGGCGCATTAAATGGCTGTGATTTTCTGATGCCGCTGTCCGGATATGACGACGTGCTCAACGCGGTTCTTCAAAAAGAGCCCTTTTCACCCAACATCAAGCATTACGTCGCCAGCGACGCGGCAGTTATTGAAATGGTTTCCAACAATTTGGGAGTATCCGTCCTGTCCAGGCTGCAGGTTAAGCTCCTCCCCGACACAGTAATTTCAAAAGATTTTGCAGGCGACTTTTACAGGACATTGGGAATTGCGGTAAAGTCGCTGAAAAACGCGACTCCGGCGCTAAAGGAGTTCGTTCGGATCTCTCAGGAAGCCCAATCATATCTTTGAAATCCTTCAAACATGGAGTACTCTCTTTCGTGTTTTTTAATGTAACCTATTCATGTTTCATGGTACTAATATACAGACAACCAGAAAGGAGGGCAGACTATGTGTTTGAGTTTCAACCTTTATATCTTAAATACAACAAAGAAATATTTCTATTTCTTTTCAAAATGACGAATTACGACTATCACCTTGCAGAAGAACTGACGCAGGAAACTTTCTACCAACTATATCTTTCCCTGTCAAGATTTAAGGGAAATTGTGATATTAAAACATGGATTTGCTCAATAGCAAAAAACGTATGCCTTAAATACTATCGAAAAAACGCTAATGCTATGAACCTTGAACACATAGACAAAGTGCGTTGCGAGCAAATAGATTTTTCTAAAACCCCGCTTGAGCTGTTTGAATTACAGGAGAGCGCCGAGAACATCAAAAGTGAAATTTTAAGAATGAAGAAAAAATACCGTGATGTGCTATGCTATCGTTTATATTTTGATATGTCGTTCAGAGAAATAGGCCAAATCATGAACATAAGTGAGGGGTCGGCAAAGGTGCTTTACCATAGAGGCAGAAATATAATTAAAACGAGATTGGAGGGAGCAGAAAATGGAAAATGAACATTCCTGCGCCTTAATAAAGGATATTCTTCCCATATATAACGACGGCGCTACAAGTATGGAAAGCAATGAGATCATTGAAGAACACTTAAAAGATTGCGCGGATTGCAGCGCCTATTTAAATGGGATTAAAGAAACCGACATTAAATTGCCGAATAAAGATGATGAAACATATAGGTATATCAAAATTGCAAAAAAAATAAAAAGAAGAAAAATAATTAAAACAATATCTGTGATTGCTTTAATTATTTTTATATTAACGATCACATACAATGTTTTCACTCCTGTGATCGTTTCGGGGGATTGTATGTCGCCAAACATTTCAAACGGACAGCTCGTATTTTTAAACAGATCAGCCTATACATTTAGTTCCCCCAAGAGGCTTGATATAATCGCTTATTATAAAAACAAAACTCTTGTAACTGGCAGAATTATTGCTTTTCCTAATGAGAAAGTCAAAATAACTGATGGCATTATCTATGTAAACAATAACGCTCTTGAGTATTCTTATTTACCTAAAGATTTTTCATTAGAAGAATTTACAATAAACGGCAGCGAATACTTCATTGTCAAAGATAGTACAACAGATTTAAGTAACATCCCACAAAAGATTGATGAGAAAGATGTTATTGGAAAATTCATGATTGAATGATATTGAAAATATAAACTGAAAAACGAGAGGTTAATCATATGACACGAACT
Organism: uncultured Bacillota bacterium; assembly: GCA_946408315.1. Lineage (GTDB taxonomy): Bacteria > Bacillota > Clostridia > Peptostreptococcales > Anaerovoracaceae > Anoxybacterium. The sequence continues at coordinate 3,842 of CAMJRV010000380.1, forward strand.
AAGAA
>CAMJRV010000381.1 GCA_946408315.1 uncultured Bacillota bacterium
GGTGACGTTCTCCATTTCCAGATTTTTAACGGTACCCGTGGAGCAGGCGAACAGGCCGCCCACCGCGATCATGTCCCCGTCGGTGGCAACGTTCACGTTGGAAATCTTGTAGCCGCCGCCGTCAAGACTGCCAGAGAACACCTTGGCCATATTCATCTCGCCGGTTTCCATGTTCACGTCGCCGGAATAGGTCAAAATTCCGATGGGCGTCCAGGTAACTCCAGTCAGATCAATGTCCTTGGTCAAAATAAAATGGGAATCCAGATGCTGCTGCATGAGCATGAGCTGGACATCCGACTCGATTTGATAGGGGTCATCTGTGGTGCCGGTGCCGCCCGCAAAGCCGCTCTCGCCGGCAGTGAGCTGTATCCCTTCACCGGCAGTGGGCTGTGTGCCTCCCCCGGCAGTGCCGCCCCCGGCGGACTGCGAACTGACCTCGATTCCGTTTGGCTCGGCTGCATCCGCCCAGATGGGCGTCACACCGTTAAACGAGCCCAGTATAAGGGCCAGGGCAAGAACCAGACTACCGATCCTGCGCACAAAATATTTTTTCATCCTTAAAATCATCCTCCTTTTTGGCTAAATAACGTAAGCTTCGATATTAAATAACGTAAGCTTTGGTTTTTTACAATCGTACTGCTTCTCATCCCCCTTTCGTTCTTATTTGGTTAGCTATGACTAACTTGGTGCGAAAAAAATTTGCATATGATAAGCTGACACCGCAGATTCTATGGAAGTTAGTCAAAACTAACTTACATTCGAGCTTAGTCTATACCCAAAATGCTGCAATTGTCAACCATTTTTTTCCTATCCTGGGTTTTCCCTTTTGGGCAAAATCAGGATTGAATAAAATCATTCGGGGTGGTACAATCCTGTCAGATCGGCATGCCTGATGAAGTGTTGTATATACAACATTTTATCGGGTCGAAATTTGTTAAACTGTAAACCGAATGATTTGTAGGACGATAAGCTGTGAGATGAGATTGGCTTGCGGGGATCGGATGGAAGAAGAAAGATAGATTAGGTGATCTATGATTGCGGACGATATGATCGGCGTTTTAAAGAGAGCGGAGCTGTTCAAGGGTTTTGAGGAATGTGAAATCGAGCAGGTCTGTGATTTTACCATACCGGTGGAGCGGGAATATGAAAAGAATCAGGTCATCATCCATCAGGGGGAACCGGTGACGAAGATCGGCATCATCAGGAGCGGAACCGTGATCAGCACGAAATATCACTTTAACGGCGATGCGCAGATCCTGAGAATCTATAAGCGGGGTGAAGTGCTGTCCCTGGATACGGTAAACACGACCTTTCTGACGAGTCCGGCTTCCCTGAACAGTCAAACGGACTGTTCTCTCATCTTTATTTCCTATAAAAAGCTTTTGGAAATCGGCAGAGTAAATCCCGCCCTGAAAGAGCGCATCATGATGAACAGCAGTGAAATTCTCAGCAACGAGCTGGTCCGACTCATGTATAAGATCGACGTGTTGTCCAAGCGGACCCTTCAGGACAGAGTGCTGACTTATCTGAGCATTATCAGGGAGAAGAAGGGGAAGGACACCTTTGACATCAGTATGAATCAGGAGCAGTTCGCCCAGTATTTATGCGTAAACCGGAGCGTCCTTTCAAAAGAACTGAACCAGATGAGGAAGTCGGGTCTGATCGATTACAACAAGAACAGATATACCTTATATGAGCATACCAGTACGCCAAAATAAGCAAAATAGTCAACTTAAATGTTGCATACACAACAGAACGCCTGTGCTGCATCCTGCTAAACTGATCTCGGACTTCAGAAAGGAATTGTATCACAGGAGGTACTGATCATGAAGGTAAAAGGAAATTATATAAACGGGGAATGGACCGGCGCGTCGTCCGGCAAGTGGAGATCGGTGATCAATCCGGCGACAGGGCAGGAAATTTGTCAAATCTGCGACAGCACGAAAGAGGACGTCCGGAAGGCGATTGACGCCGCGAAAAGAAGTTTTTACGAGACAAGGGAATGGCGGGATCTCTGCCCAAGGGAACGCGTTGATTTTATGCTCCGCATCGCAGACGGAATCGCGGCGAAAAAGGACGAGCTCGCCATCCTGGAGAGCAGGAATAACGGGAAGCCTCTGCGGGAAGCGGAAAACGACGTGACCGACGCGGTTCATTGCTTCCGGTATTATGCCGGTATTATCTCTAAGCCCTCCGGAGAGGTTTACCGTGTAAACAAAGATTTCGGAGAGATGCATTCTTATACGGTGCGCGAACCCATCGGAGTATGCGCTCAGATCACGCCCTGGAACTATCCGCTCCTGATGGCGGCCTGGAAAATCGCTCCCGCGCTGGCGGCGGGAAACTCCATCGTATTTAAGCCCAGCTCCAATACCCCGCTGTCTTCCGTCAGGCTCTTTGAAATCCTTGACGAACTGAAGCTTCCGAAGGGGACCGTCAATCTGGTCCTGGGCTCCGGAAATGTTGCGGGCCAGGAGATGGCTGAGAATCCCGACGTGGATATGATCTCCTTTACGGGGAGCACGCCTGTCGGCCAGTCCATCGCTCATGCTGCTGTGGGGAACTTAAAAAGGGTCGGCCTGGAATTAGGCGGAAAATCGCCGAATATCATCTTTGCAGACGCCGATTTTGAGGGCGCGGTGGAATGGGCCATGATCGGAATCTTTTTCAATCAGGGAGAAGTCTGTTCGGCGGGGTCGAGAATCATCATTGAAAAATCCATCAAGGACAAATTCGTAAAACGCCTGGCGGAACGGGCCAATGCCATCACCCTGGGAGACCCCGTGAAAAATCCGGACATGGGCCCCCTCGTGTCGGAAGAACACATGAACACGGTGCTCGAATACATCGAAATCGGAAAGCAGGAAGGGGCAAAATGTGTCTGCGGGGGAGAGCGGTATGTTGAAGGGGATTGTGCCGATGGCTATTTCGTGCGGCCAACGATCTTCGATGACTGCACTCCGGATATGCGGATCGTGAAGGAAGAGATCTTTGGTCCTGTCGTCACCGTGCAGACCTTTGAGACGGAAGAAGAAGCCGTCGCACTGGCAAACGATACTTCCTACGGCCTGGCAGGAGCTGTGTTTACCGCGGACGGCGCCCGGGGGCTGCGGATCGTCAACGAAATCAGAGCCGGTATCACATGGATCAACTGCTATAACCCGACCTTCAATGAAGCGCCCTGGGGAGGCTACAAGCTGTCGGGGATCGGAAGGGAGCTGGGCGTTCACGGATTTGAGGAGTACCAGGAAATCAAGCAGGTCAACATCAATCTTACGCCGGGAAAACTGGGTTGGTATGGAGAAGGCGGAGCAAACCGGTAACCGAAAGAGAGCAAAATAATTTCTCGAAATGTTGTATCTACAACAGAAATGGAAATCCGCTCATGTTAAACTTCTGTCAAGACGTTCGGAGAAGACATGGACGATCGCAGAAGACGAAAACAACAACTTTGCCCACGCTCTGATTTGCCTCTTTGTCGTGGCGGAAATTATCACATAAAACTTCAGCAAAATACTGCAGGCCTTTGATTGTGGGGCCCTGCGGTATTCTGCTTTTTTGAATAAACCCGCCTGATATGGGTACAATCCTGTCAGATGATTCAGTGTATCGCTGCTGAAGGCGGCAGAACGGAGGAGAAAAATGATAATCAGTGCGAGAAATCAGTTAAAGGGTAAGATTGAGGAAATAGAGAGAGGGGCGGTCAATGCCGCCGTTGTTTTGAGAACGCCGGGAGGGGAACGGGTCACGGCCACGATTTCAAAGGCGTCGGTGGATGAATTGGAACTTGCGCCGGGGAAAGACGCGGTCGCGGTAGTCAAGGCCACGGAGGTCATGAT
>CAMJRV010000382.1 GCA_946408315.1 uncultured Bacillota bacterium
ATTTAACTGTTGTTGAATAGGGGTAAGTGCTGCGCCGTAGAATTCTGCAGCTACTCTGCCTTCGCGTCTGCGATTGCCTGTAATGTACGGGCAAACTTGGAGACCGGCGACTGAATGCTTCCCATGAACTTGGCAATCAGCTCATCTCTTGATGGAAGCGCTGCGATAGCCTTCACGCCGTCTGCATCGTAGTAGGTGCCTTCGATAACACCTGCTTTAAAGTCCATTTTTTTGTATTCTTTGATGACTCCGCTGAGCACTCTGGCCGGAGCGATTGCATCGTCATAGCTGAATGCGAAAGCGCTTGGTCCGGAAAGCACGTCTTTCAGCGCTTCGTACTTCGTTCCTTCGATCGCTCTGCTCACGAGGGTGTTCTTGTAAACGGTATAGTCTACGTTGGCTTCCCGCAGCTTCCTTCTCATGGCGTCAGCCTGAGCTACCGAAATGCCGATGTAGTCGATTACAACTGCAGACTGAGCCTTTTCAAGCTTTTCCTTGATCTCATCGATCACGGCCTGTTTCTGTTTCAGATGTTCAACTGACATGTATTGTTCTCCTCTCCCGCCCTGCGTTTTTTACGTAAGACGATCTAATTAAAAAACCTCTTCCGCTCGTAGACAGAAAAGGCTTTCATAATATCTGAAATATTTATGAGATACCTCGGCAGGAAATTAAGCTTTCGCACCTGCTGTCTACGGCTGGTATTCGATTGTTAATTGTTATTGGTTAGAATGATATCTTAATCGGGTTAACCTTGACTCCAGGTCCCATGGTTGAAGCTACCGTAACGCTCTTAAGATACTGTCCCTTTGCTGCTGCCGGCTTTGCCTTGACAACGGCTTCCAGTAACGCATTAAAGTTATCGGCGAGCTTTTCCGGTCCGAAAGAAACCTTTCCGATCGGAGTATGGATGATGTTTGTCTTATCCAGACGATACTCAACCTTACCGGCTTTGATCTCCTGCAGAGCCCTTTCAACATCCATGGTTACAGTTCCTGATTTTGGGTTCGGCATCAGACCCTTCGGTCCTAAGATCTTACCAAGTCTTCCGACCACACCCATCATATCCGGTGTAGCTACCACCACATCAAAGTCAAACCAGTTTTCTGTCTGAATCTTTGTTGCCAGCTCTTCGGCTCCTACGTATTCAGCTCCCGCAGCTTCCGCTTCCGCAGCCTTTGGTCCCTTTGCGAAGACCAATACCCTCTTCGTTTTACCGGTGCCGTGGGGCAGTACGATTGCGCCTCTTACCTGCTGGTCTGCGTGTCTTCCGTCTACTCCAAGCTTGATATGAACTTCAACTGTTTCATCAAATTTTGCTTTTGCAGTCTGAACTGCAAGTCCTAACGCATCATTTACATCGTATAATGTGCTTCTGTCAACTAATTTTGCTGACTCTTTGTAAGTTTTGCTCCTCTTGGGCATTTCTTTTACCTCCTTGTGGTGCGAACGGCATTGCCTCCCACTTTACTGTTCCTTAACGACGATTCCCATGCTTCTTGCCGTGCCCTTGATCATCTCGGTTGCACTGTCAAGATTTGCGGCATTGAGATCCGGCATTTTGATTTTTGCAATTTCTCTGACCTGATCAACACTCAGTGTTGCAACCTTTTTCTTATTCGGTTCACCGGAAGCGGACTGCAGGTTTGCTGCTTTCTTGAGCAGAACGGCTGCGGGCGGCGTCTTCGTGACGAATGTGAATGATCTGTCGGCATAAACTGTAATTACTACAGGGATAATCATTCCAGGCTGGTCGGCAGTCTTTGCATTGAACTGTTTGCAGAAATCCATGATGTTAACGCCCTTTTGTCCAAGTGCCGGTCCAACCGGTGGAGCAGGAGTTGCGTTCCCTGCCGGAATCTGCAGTTTAATCAATCCTTCAACTTTCTTTGCCATATTAATCGGTCTCCTTTCTACTGCTCTGCAGTGACTCTTGCTTCTATTATTAGCATCGCCGTATGATTACGGTCGTGTTAATATTCAGATTTTCAGCGTCAGATCTTGTCTACCTGGCCGAATTCCAACTCTACCGGAGTGTCTCTTCCAAACATCGAGATCTTTACTTTCAGCGTCTGCTTGTCCATATTGACCTCTTCGACGACTCCCATGAAGCTTTCAAACGGCCCGTTGATGACCTTCACACTGTCTCCCGGCTCGATATCCAACTGAATATAAACCTTTTCGATTCCCATTCTCCGGACTTCCTCATCGGTAAGCGGAATCGGCTCGGAGCCATGGCCCACGAAACCTGTAACGCCCTGGGTGTTTCTGACCAGGTACCAGGACTCGTTGGTAACGATCATCTTTACGAGTACATAACCAGGGAACATCTTTCTCGTCTTGACTTTTCTCTGGCCGTTCTTTATTTCGACATGATCTTCGGTAGGCACAATAATGCTGAGAACCAGATCCTGCATGCCTCTGTTCTCGACGATCTTTTCAATATTCACTTTTACCTTGTTCTCGTGACCGGAGTAGGTATGAACGACATACCATTTCGCTTTTTTCGACTTATCTCCAACGATATCCTCTTCCACAGGCTTCGCGGCAATTTCCGCTTCCTCCGGAAGTTCGGGATCGGCTTCCTCAGCATCAGCATCCACTTCGGCATCCGCCTCCGCTTCTTCCTCTATCTCAGACTCCACCTCTTCATATGCGCTGGCGCTGGCATCGTCCTCTTCGTCGTCCAGGTCATAATCATCAAGTTCTACGAATTCTTCAAATTCGTCGCTTTTCTTACTTTTGGCCATTTGTGCCTTCCTCTATACCTTCATTTAGAAACTGATGTTCAATACATACTTCAGGGAAGCAAGGAAAGCAGAATCGACAAGCCAGATTCCCACTCCCAAAAAAATACAAGCCAGCAGTACGACGCCAGTATAGGAAACAAGCTCTCTCCTGGTCGGCCATACGACTTTCTTCATTTCTGTTCGAATCCCTTTGAAGTAATCTTTGATACTGCCTCTCGGTTTTTTATTGGCAACGGCAGCGGGAACGGGCTTCTTTGCTTTTTCCTTTTCCATTCAGATCACATCCCTTTTATTTTGTTTCTTTGTGCGCAGTGTGCTTCTTGCAGAATTTGCAATACTTTGTGAACTCTAAACGATCGGGATCGTTTTTCTTGTTCTTCGTGGTATTGTAGTTTCTTTGCTTGCAGTCCTGGCAAGCCAATGTTACTCTTACTCTCATGATTGTCCTCCATTATTTATTTCAATCCTCGCCCCCTGCAAAAGGCAGCGACTAATCTAAAATTCAGAGCCATATCTCAAGCTCCGATTTTGTATTAATATTTCATTGTTTGTGACATAGATTACACAATTTTATCATGATCTTATCATAAAGTCGCTTAGTAAGGTTATCATAGATTCAAATGGCTGTCAAGATGATTTTGCAATTCTTATTGGCTGATTGGCTTCTTATCAGGTCTTATTGGGTCACGTCTACCCAGGTCCCTTTTGTGGCCTGCGCAAGCTCCGAGATGGTAAATCTCACGGCGGAATTCCCCGTACCGGCGGCAGGATATACCACACTGTATCTTTTTAAGGATTCATCCAGATAGACCTCAATCTCCTCGGGCAGCGCAAAAGGGCACACTCCGCCTACCGGATGACCGGTTGCCTCAAGTGTATCCTCAAAGGACAGCATCTGTGCCTTGCACTGGAATGTATCTTTGTACTTCCGATTGTCGATTCTGGCCGTTCCGCAGACGACAAGGACGATCGTCCTCCCGTCCTTCAGCCTTAGCGCCAGGGATTTGGCAATTTCCCCCGGCTCTCTTCCCAGAGCCTTTGCCGCCAGCTCCACAGTCGCGCTGCTCTCTTCCAATAAAATAATCTCG
>CAMJRV010000383.1 GCA_946408315.1 uncultured Bacillota bacterium
CTGTCAGCCTCTTTTTTTATACTTTGCTCGGAATCGATCCTGCCATGTTAGGCTCCCTTTTAGCAAACGATATGGGAGGGTTCTCCCTGGCGATGGAATTGGCGGAAAACGAACAAATAGGACTTTTGTCAGGGAGTATTGTTGCCTCGATGCTGGGGTGTACCTTGGTATTCTCCATACCGGTAGGCTTGTGCTTGATTGAAAAGGAAGACAGGGCCTGTTTTTCGAAAGGATTGTTAATCGGCTTAATAACAGTGCCGATCGGCAGCATCGTCGGAGGCTTCCTTGCCGGATTTGATATGCTGTTAGTCCTGATAAATACGATACCTGTAGCTATTATTTCCATATTGCTTGTTCTGGGTCTTAAACTTATTCCGGACAAATTGATAAGAGGATCGATTCTGTTTGGTCAGTTTATTACGATTGTAATCTATATCGGCCTGGCTTGTGCGGCATTTGAATCTATTACTAAAATTGTTATTATTCCCGGAATGACGCCTATCATGGAAGGGATGAACATTGTAGCCAGTGTAGGCATCGTTTTGCTGGGCACATTTCCAATCTTATCGGTGATTTCTAAATTATTGGATAAGCCTCTTCAGATGATTGGAGGGAAAATGGGAATTGATTCTGCCAGCACTGCGGGATTGATTTATACACTGGCGAATCCGATCCCGGTCTTTAAAATGATGCATACCATGAATAACAGAGGAAAGATCGTAAATACCGCATGGATTGTTCCCGCAACGGCGGCCCTTGGCGATCATCTGGGATTTACCGCCGGGGTAAGACCGGATATGATAACTCCGGTCGTGATCAGCAAGCTGATCGCAGGGATTCTGGCTGTCATATTAGCCTTAGCTATGACAGAAAAAGATCGCTTTGAGGGATAGCAGCCGGACAATTTGAGGAGAGATTCCTTATGGAGGACAACTTGAAGATATTAAGTATAGTGAACTGCGGGGTGTTGATCAATACGAAAAAAACCGCGGTATTAATCGATGGGATCTGTGAAGAAACAGAATATTTCGATGGCCTTGACGCACGGACCTATCGGAAAATGATGAACAAGGAGGCCCCGTTCGAGCAGATCGATTACATCCTCCACACGCATAGCCATAAGGATCATTTGGATTTTAACCGGCTGACCCAATATGTTGCAGCCCATAAAATTTCAGGACTGTTCCTGCCGAAAACGGATGAGCCCGGAATGGCCGCGCTGCAGGAGCAAATCAATAAAAATAAAATACAGCTCGTAACCCCTGAGTTTGACGTAAATGGAAAACGGAAATGGATCATGGGGGATGTGTCGTTAACCTATTTCCGCAACGCCCATTCCGGAAAAGAATACGAGAATGTAAACCATTATACCTTACTTCTGGAAACACCGGGAAAGACAATTTATTTCTCCGGGGATTCCGATTTTACAGAAGAGGTGCAAGCGGAAAATTTGAGTGGGACAGACGTGGATATCGCTTTTTTTAATCCATATCATCTAAGCAGTGCGTCAGGCCGTATGATTATTTCAAAAATCAATGCAAAGGTGAACTATATCTATCATATTCCTCCGGTGGAAAAGGATCATTTCCAGATACGGAGACAGGCTGTCAGAAACCTTCAAAAATATAGCAGCACTTTACCTATAACCAGACTGATCCTTGATTCCCCTTTAAATTGTCTTTTTCACTAGTTGGATGTCGCAGCCCAGGCTTTCAGTGATAACCGAAATCAGACCTTTCCTATAGTGCTCATAAATGTCTTCCTGAATAAAAAAAATGCGGCAAAATGCCACAGCCCGTATTTGCTGTATTGATAATATTGCATCGCCAATGAACCCGTTGGTGCAGTGTCAATTTTATGCAGGTCTTCTGGTTCATGCATCGTCCGGAAGATACGCTTTCAGATTTTTAGGCCTTTTCCAGACCCTTGACTATTTTTAATATTAAATATATAATAATACTTATAATAAACTATATCAAAAGATGGATTTAAATACTGATTAGAAAATCGTTCCGCATGAAGTTATTTTTCAAGATAGAGGAGTAGCAAAGTGTATCGGCTAAATAAATATGATGAGTTAATAAAATATCGGGAAGGGCTTCAGATCCAGCAACTCGCCTATGAAAAAGTATATAAAGGGGAATATGAAGGAGTCCTGATTCTTTTGGAGCATTATCCTGTCTATACGATCGGGACCGGCGGCGGCTGGGACAATCTGTTATGTTCCGGAAAGTATCTGGAGGAACGGGGAATCGATATCGTTGAAATTAACCGCGGCGGCAACATTACATTTCATGGTCCCGGACAAATTGTGGCATATCCGGTGTTTAACCTGTCAAAGCTTGGGTGTGACGCACACCAGTATATCGCATCGCTTGAACAGGTGGTGATCGATGTGCTGCGCGAATATGGGATAGAAGGCTCAAGAAAGCCAGAGTACAGGGGTGTCTGGATCGATGATAAAAAGATAGCTGCGGTAGGGGTGCATTTAAAACGGTGGATCACCTCCCACGGACTTTCTTTTAATATCAATGTGGATAAGAATTATTTTAATCAAATCAATCCCTGCGGTATCACTGAATTCGGGATCGCTTCGCTGGAAGATCACGTTAAAAATATCGATCTCAATGACGTGAAACAAAAAGTAGTGGAAAGCTTTGAAACTGTCTTTGGCGTTCCGTTTGAAGCGTAGCGGGCAGATTGGGAATCACAGGGAAAGGGAACATATGAGCACAGTCTTAAAAAAACCTGAATGGTTGACAAAACGAATTACAAATATGGACGTCATTGAAGATACGGCGGCACTGCTGAAGGATTTATCCCTGCACACGGTGTGCGACGGCGCCGATTGTCCGAACCGGTGTGAGTGCTATGCGAAAAAGACGGCGACCTTTATGATTTTAGGGAGTGTCTGTACGAGGCAATGTCGGTTTTGTGCAGTTTCAAAAGGAAGCCCCGAGTTGTTAGACCCGGGTGAGCCGGCGAATATCGGGAAAGCGTGCCGGGAATTGGGTCTGAAGCATGTGGTTGTGACGTCTGTTACGCGGGATGATCTCCCGGACGGCGGAGCAGTGCACTTTGCCCGTACGGTTCATGAAATTCGGGAGCAAAACCCTGTCGCTACGATTGAATTGCTGATTCCCGATCTGAATGGGAACTGGGATGATTTAAAGACCATCATGGACTCGAAGCCCGATGTGCTGAACCATAATATAGAGACGGTACCGGCCCTCTATACCAAGGTAAGACCCCAGGCGGATTATGAGCGGTCGCTGGAGCTGTTAAAAAAGGCAAAAGAGCTGGATTGCGGAATTTTTACGAAATCGGGGATCATGGTTGGTCTGGGAGAAAAAGACGAGGAAGTTTATGAGGTCATGGATGACTTGAGAAGGTCCGATTGCGATATTCTTACCATCGGCCAGTATTTACAGCCATCTGATCAGCATATCCAATTAAAGGAATATATCCACCCCGAAAAATTTGAGGAATACAGAGTGACTGCCGAAAGCAAAGGATTTCAATATGTCGCTTCAGGACCGTTTGTACGAAGCTCATATAACGCTTCATCAGGTTTAGAGAAAATAAATTTTAAATGATCGAGAGTGTCTAAAATGTGAGATAAGAAAGGAATTGAAAGATGAAAGAACAGATAAGATTTGCGCAATATGGCTGCGGACGGATGGGCACCCACACAACAAAGTACGCGATCGAAAGCGGAGCGGAACTCGTTGCGGCATTTGACATGAATCCTGCGATAATAGGGAAGGATGCGGGCGAATGCTTCGGAATAGGGAAGCTCTGATTAAAAATCTCAA
>CAMJRV010000384.1 GCA_946408315.1 uncultured Bacillota bacterium
TTTCACCCGATAATTAACTCGACCCAGGGGTGACATTTTCAAAAGTTATTGACATCCCGGCTCCCGCCTGGGGAAATACATGCTCGATTCTGGGCAGGGAAATGCCCAGCGTCTCTTTCAGCACATCCTCCACAGTCTCTACGGAGATAACCGTCAGCTGAGACTTGACTTCTTCGGGAACGTCCTTCAGGTCGGTCAGATTGTCCTTCGGAATCAATACCTTGTTAATTCCGGCCCTCTGGGCGCCCAGCAATTTTTCCTTCAAACCGCCGATGGGCAGCACCGCGCCCCGCAGCGTGATCTCGCCCGTCATGGCGATTTTGGGGTCCACCTTAACTCCTGTGACCAGGGAGGCAAGGGCGGAAAACAGTGCAATACCGGCGGACGGACCGTCCTTTGGAACCGCTCCCGACGGTACGTGGATATGCAGATCACGTTCCTTGAAATTGACCGAATTCAGCGGCAATCTCGACTTCAGCAGGCTCAGGGAGATTCTGGCCGACTCCTTCATCACGTCCCCCAGCTTCCCTGTCAGCGTGACCTCCCCGCTTCCCGGCATATCGGTCGCTTCAATAAAGAGGATCTCTCCTCCCACCGGAGTCCACGCAAGCCCGGTGACAACGCCCGGCGGATTATCGAGCTGCGCCTTGTCGTGGCGGGAAACCGGCCTTCCAAGCAGCTCCTCCAGCTCTTCGGCCTTCACCCGATAGGGCAGTTCTACTTTATTCGATACGATTTTCTCGGAGGTTACGCGGGCAAGGGCAGCCAATTGCTTTTTCAGCCCTCTCACCCCCGCTTCCAGAGTGTAATCGCTGATGATTTTCTGCAGCACATCGTCTTCCACTACCAGTTGCTCTGCCGTCAGCCCATGCTCTTCCAAAACGGCAGGGATCAGATGATCTTTTCCGATATGGAATTTCTCATCTATCGTATAGCTGGAAATCTGGATCACTTCCATCCGGTCCAGCAGCGGCCCCGGAATGCTTTCCGTCGTATTGGCGGTGGCGATAAAGAAGACGTCCGACAGATCGTAGGGCAGATCGAGATAATGATCCGTGAAAGTGTTGTTCTGTTCCGGATCGAGAACCTCCAGCAGCGCGCTTGCAGGATCTCCGCTGTAACCGCCGGTCATCAGTTTATCCACCTCATCCAGGATCATAACGGGATTGCTTGCTCCCGCCTTTCTGATACTCTGAAGAATTCTTCCCGGCATCGCTCCGACATAGGTTCTCCGATGTCCCCGAATCTCGGCTTCGTCCCTGATCCCTCCCAGGCTCAGGCGGATATATTTCCTGTCCAGCGCTTCCGCAATGCTCCTCCCAAGGCTCGTCTTTCCCGTGCCGGGAGGGCCAACCAACAGCAGGATGGAACCTTTTTTATCCTTTTTAAGCTGCATGACGGCCAGATGCTGTATGATCCGGTCCTTCACCTTTTCCAGGCCATAGTGCTGCTCATCTAAAATCCTTCTGGCCTCTCCGATGTTGACCGGCCTCGCTTCCGCCTTTTTCCACGGCAGCTGGACCAGAAGATCGAGGTAGTTGCGGATCACATTGTATTCTGAGCCATGGGGCCCCTGGGCCTCCAGTTTATCCAGCTCCTCAAGGGCGGCAGCTTCGATCTCAGGCGGCATTCCGGCCTCTTCGATCCTGGTCTGATAGTCCTTTTCCTTTTTCGCCCCGCCTTCCTTTCCTTCATTCAGTTCGTCCTGGATGACCTTCAACTGTTCCCGAAGCACCGTCTCCCTGTAATGCTTATTTGCCTTTTCGGAAAACTTTTCCGCCATCTGAATCTGTAATTCAATGGCTTCCTTCTGCTTCAGCAGATAATCCATGAAACGGAGACTTCTCTCCTTCAGGGATCGGGTTTCCAGTAATTCGTACTTTTCCTCGTTTGAAATCGGCATAAATTGAGACAGGTACACGATGAGGGAATTCAGGTCCTCAAACTCATCGATAATCCGGCTGTAATGCTCCCCGCCTGAGAATTTTCCGCTGATTTCACGGGTGACTTTTTTCATATAACCCAGCATATCTTCCCGGCTCTTTTCATCGATGTCCACATCATCCGGGCGAACCTCATACTCCACATGGGTCAGCTCATTTTCAACACTGAGGGCTTTGATTTCGACCCGGTCCAAGATCTTGACCGTAAGCTGAAATCCCTTTTCCGTCTTCTCAATCTCATTGACCTGGAACGATACGCCGGTCCGGAAAAAATCCTCTTCCGTCAATTTTTTCTGACTGAAGTTCTGCTTCAGCGGCAGCGCGATGTTCCCAATGGATTCTTCTTCCAGATACTGAAGCTGTTCTCCGCTCAGTCTTGTAACCCGGAACATGGAAACCACGCCCGGTAGTAAAACCGTATTCGATACCGGGATTACGATCCCCCTTTTATATTGATTGTCAAAATTTATCATGGTGTCTTCCTTTCCACGAGCTTTTCATAAGTGAATGCTCGTTTAATCAACGATTTAATAATTGCGGGATCCTCTTGTGTTATTTTCCCCACAAACGAGTCCCGCATTCTTTTTTCTATATCGGCTATATCAGCAAAGCGTCCTGAATGATCAGAATCATTTCCCGGAGCAGCTCCGCACGCTCTGCCTCGCTTTTGCGCCTGTCGGCGGCAATCGCCTTTACCGGATAAAACAGGATCGCCAGCAAATTATCGCTGCTGTAATCCTTGATCATTCGGCGGCGTTTCATCTCCGCAATCAGGTTGTTGATGTTGCGCATCCCTTTGATTTCCGAACAGCCGCAGGATAAGGACGGACAGTTTGCAAACTGCTCCACAAAACTGAAAATTTCCCCGTGCTCCCGGATATAGTTATAGTAGCTTCTGACAAGGCTCTCGATCAGCTGCCGGCCTTCCATCTCCCGGTTGATCCGATCCCAGATATAATCGAAGATTTCTTCCGAGTATTCGCTGTAGATTTCATGCAGCATGATCTCTTTGTTCTCAAAATAGATATAGACCGTCGCCGGCGAAACCCCTGCCATCTTCGCGATTTTTGAGATGGAAGTGCCGTGAAAGCCTTCCTGAAGTATGAGCTTTATGACCGCTTCCTTTATGCTTTTTTCCTTCTCATCATCTTTTCTTCTCACGTGATCACCTCGACATGCTCTAATAATAAATGATTATTCGTTTATTGTCAATAACCTCCTGAGAAATTTTGAGAGATCTTATATACGTATATTACAGCTCACAGCCAATCACAGCGTCAGTCCTGCCGGCGGAGTCTGAAAGCGAGATGAAGACGCTGCCGACAGGACTGGCCCTTGGCCTGTGAACTGTAACATGCCTAAATAAATAAGTAAAGGCATATCCTTTCGGATATGCCTTTATAGCAAAGTGAATCAGGCAAGACGCAACACGGTTAACGTGGCGCCTGCGCCGCCCTGAAGGGTTGCCGCTCCCAGAAGTCCGAAGAGCTCAAGCTGGAGCTGATCTCCGGCCGCCAGCGGGACGATGGTGGTGGCAGTAAGCCCTGAAACGGAAACGATTGGGGCAAAAATGGAGCCCGGAATCGCCGTGCCGTTCAGGAGTACCCGAGAGGAAACGAGTACAGCCGCGGTAAGGTTAACCTGATACGTTACCAGATAGGTGCCTGTAGTCGGGACCGTGAAGGTGGTGTTCGCTCCATCTACGGTGAAACTATCCAGGTTCTGGTTGTTAGGCAGAGGCACCACAGTGCCGCCTAAAACTACCGCAATGATAGCACCCGTAGTATTCTGCGCATTCATGGAATTTTCCGTGACAGCCGGACCGGTTGGGCCGGTTGCTCCGGTTGCTCCTGCCGGGCCGGGGGGTC
>CAMJRV010000385.1 GCA_946408315.1 uncultured Bacillota bacterium
CGTCACCGACGGCGGTATCGCTGTCGAGGTACCGGAATCTGCCTATATGGTCACGACGATCAGCGAACCCACGAGAAATCCCCATTGGAAGACCTCTATCGTCTATGACAGCGACCGGTACACCGGCGAGCGTCAGGACGGATTTTTTGAAGGAATGGGAACGTACGTATGGGATGACGGCGAAAAATATGAGGGCGAATGGAGAAACGGCATGTTCAACGGGACGGGAACGTATACCTGGGCTGCCGGAGACAAGTATGAAGGAGAATGGAAAAGTGAAACCTTCCATGGACAGGGTAAGTATACCTGGGCCAGCGGAAGCTATTATGAAGGAGAATGGTACGGCGGCGTCAAGGAAGGGCACGGAGTCTATTCCTGGGCGAACGGCGACAAATATACAGGGGAATGGAAAGCCGGCGTGAAAGAGGGGCTCGGAACGTATGTCTGGGCCGACGGAAGCGTGTATGAGGGCGAATGGAAATACGGAATCAAAGAAGGCAACGGAACTTACCGGGGGGCGGATGGGACGACATATCAGGGATTATGGGCCCAGGACAAGTTTGTGGGCAATTAGTAGATTTTACCCTCTATTGATAAGGTACAACACGGTAGAGGGTATTGCCGGTGAAAGGAGAACATCCCATGAGCTATATAGAGGACAATGTAAGAGAATTGGGCTATGAGCCTCTCGCACAGGAACAGGCGTCTGCGGCAAGCCGCAGGTACGCCTCCATCGTCGAGAATATTGAAACCGTGATCGCGGGCAAGCATGAAGCGGTGGAACTGACCGTTCTGTGCCTGATCGCCGGAGGTCACGTGCTGATCGAGGACATTCCCGGAGTGGGCAAGACGAGTCTTGTTTCCGCTCTTGCAAAATCGATCAACTGCAACTTTAAACGGATCCAGTTCACTCCGGACGTGATGCCGTCCGACGTGACCGGCTTTTCCATCTACAATCAAAAGAGCGGAGAATTTGAATTTCGCCCCGGCGCGGCCATGAGCAACATCGTTCTGGCCGACGAGATCAACAGGGCGTCGGCCAAAACACAGTCGGCCATGCTGGAGATCATGGAGGAGCGGCAGGTAACTGTGGACGCGAATACCTATGTGATGGAGCAGCCTTTTATGGTTCTCGCCACCCAGAACCCTATCGAATCCCTGGGAACGTATCAATTGCCGGAAGCGCAGATCGACCGGTTTATGATCAAGCTTTCCATCGGCTATCCTGCCTGCGAGGATGAGATAAAGATCGTGATGCAGGGAGAGCGGGCCAAGAAAGCGATCGGACACGTTACGGAAAAGGAAGATGTTAGAGCACTCTCGGATGCCAGCGGCAGGGTGGTCTGCGCGAAATCGGTGACGGAGTACATCGTTCGGATCATCGAAGCTACACGGAATCATCCCGATATCAAGCTGGGGAGCAGCCCCCGGGGCAGTATCGCACTGTATAAATTGAGCCGGGCTTACGCCGTTTCCCGGGGCAGGAATTTTGTCATGCCCGATGACGTCAAATACCTGGCGCCCTATGTCCTGGGCCACAGGCTCATTCTGACTCACGGGGCAGCCGTGAGCAAAAAGTCGCCCACCGAAATCATAAAATCCATCGTGAAGGAGATCGCCGTACCCGTGAGCCCGGAAGCGACGGAGGTTTAAATTATCATGCGGATCCTGAAAGCAGCGCTGATCCTTGCGCTTCTGTCGGCAGCCTTTCTGCCTGCGAAATATAACAACGGCGTTTATGGGTACCTGCCCGGTCTTCTGATGACCTCGCTCTTGCTTTTGTCCCTGCTTCATCTCTTCCTCGTCCGGCGAAGCCTGCGGGTTGAGATTGAAAGTCCCGGACCGGCATGCCGGAGAGGGGAGAACGTGGACGCTGCCTTAAGAATAGAGAACCGATCTTTCCTGAGCTGTCCCAAAGTGCAGATGACGCTGACAGTTTCGGGTTTTTTCGCGTGGAAGGATTCCGACTCGGTCACCTCCTTTCCCATGGACAGGAAAAGTGAGACGAGAATTCCTTTTCCGCTGAAGATGAACCATTTGGGTGTATATACCTTCGGCGTGAAGGAGCTTCGCGTCTACGATCCGCTGGGTATTTTCAGCATCGCGGTCCGTGGAGGGGAAACCTTCCGCGTCACAGTGCTGCCTAAGCTCTATTCGGCGGAGGAGGTCCGCCTGGAAGAAAAGCTGCTGGAGGAGAGCCGGAATCTTTCAAAGAGTGCGGTCAGCGACGGCTTCGACCATACCGGCGTCAGAGAGTATGCGTTGGGGGATCCTATGAAACGGATTCACTGGAAGCTCTCCGCCCATTCCTCGACGTACATGACAAGGATAACGGAAAGCAGCCGGAAAAACGACCTGACCGTGATGATCGACTTCGTTGCCGATCTTCCGGACCCCAGGGTCCTTCCCTGCGTTTTCGACTGTCTGGTGGAGACCGCCCTTTCTTTGGTCGATCAGGCGCAGAAGAAAGATGTGGAATATTCCCTGCTCTTTGTCGGTCGCGACGGGGAGATCATACGGTCTGTGCCGAAGGGAGAACAGGATTATGAGAGCCTGATCCAGATGCTGCCTGCCCTTAACAGCGGTGCGGATTCGGAATTTCCAGACGGGGCGGAGATCCTGGAGAAAGAAGGGCATCTGGGCAACCGGAGCTCCAATCTCATTCTTTGCACCTCGCGGTACACCGACCAACTGGTACAGGGGCTGACCGCCGTCAAACGGCAGCAGAGAAATCCGGAGCTTTGTTATATCATACCGCCCGGGCTTTCCGCCGCGGAAGAGGAAATGCTGTCGGCACAGCTTGAGCCTCTGGACGAAAGCGGAGTAAGGTACCGCCTCGTTACGGCGGAGGCAGAGCCGCTGCAAGGCGGCTTCTGACCCGGAAAGGAAAATTTCAGTTATGAAGAAATATTTCGGACAATATTTTTTAGATTTTATATTATGCGTACTGATCGGCTCAGGCGTGTCCGTCAATGTTTTTGCGGGCTATGAGATGAACGACCCCTGGTCGGCAAATCTGCCTGTGATCGTATTTACCGTACTCTGCATAACGGTCGTTCTTTTCGTATCACGGTTCAACCGGTATGGAATTCGGATTGCCGCTCCGGTTACCGCCGCGGCGCTGATGGGTGCGGTTGCTGCGCTGTATTCTGCGGGAGCCTTTTCCGGCGGGGGCGCTATCGATGAAAACCCCATCCTGTTCTGGATCATAACGGTCACTGTTTCCGTCTCCGTTTTTTGGGCGACCCGATGGAGGGCGGGGATCATAATTCTTTTTCTGGCCGCAGCCTATATGAGCGCCGCCTTCGACTTTTTACTGTACCCTGTGTCGTTGGGAGGGTATCTTGCCGCAAGCTTCGGCATGGCGATCCTATACCAGTACCGGGCCCAAAGGAGCGGTGCTCCAGGCTGTGGCGGGAGCGGGAATGGCGCTTCGGCCGGTGCCGGAAACGGAAATGGCGCTTCCGCCGTTGTCGGAAACGGGGGCAAGATGGCCGTCCGGACGGCAGCCTTTGCTTTGATTGCGGTTCTGATGGCGTCGGGACTTTACTACAGCGTTATAAAGCCTCTTGATCCGCCGAAAAAGGACATGCGGCTGGCGCAAAAGCTCATGTCGTTGCAGATCATGAAGGAGGCGGGAATCTCATCCAAAAAGGTTCTGATCGCAGACCCGCCCGAAGAGCCGGAAGTTCCGCCGGAACAGCCGGAGCAGCCTCGGAAAGAAGGGGGAGGAAAGGCCGGGGACAACGGCAGCCTCGCAGGTGCTATGGCGATTACTTATAAAAGGTATGAGTCCCAGCTCTGGAT
>CAMJRV010000386.1 GCA_946408315.1 uncultured Bacillota bacterium
GCTTTAACCTCGCCGGCGGGAGTAAAGAAGGAAACCTTCAGACCTTCCACTTTCATTAAGATTTTCTCTTGATTTTTTTCACTTGTCATATCTGATTCCTCCTACTTCTTCAGTCTCGGATCCAAAGCGTCCCGCAGCCCATCCCCGAACAGGTTCAGGGAAAGGATCATGACGCTCAGGATAATAGAAGGAATAATTAACCGGTAAGTATAGGTATACATACCGCCAAGGGCGTCCGCCGCCAGAGAACCAAGGCTCGTCATCGGCGCGGCAACCCCCAGTCCGAGGAAGGACAGGAAGGATTCCAAAAAGATGGCCGACGGAATCTCAAGACATGTGGCAACGATGATCTGACCGATACAGTTGGGCAACAGATGCTTTTTGATAATCATGCCCCCCGGCGCGCCCAGCGCTTTTGCCGCCGTCACGAATTCCTGCTGCTTCAGCATCAACACCTGTCCGCGGATGATACGGGCGAGAGGCACCCAGTACAGCAATCCGAAAACGATAAAAATGGAAATGAGACTCGGCCCAAGAATGCTCAAAGCTTTTACGATGGCAAGATCGCTGGTGTTAAAGGCGTGCTGCAGCGGGCCCTTCAGCACGGTGGACAGCAGCAAAACGATCAGGATATCCGGTACGGTGCTGATCATCTCCGAGATACGCATCAGAACGTCGTCCAGTCTGCCTCCCACATATCCGGAAACAGCGCCGTAAATCGAGCCTACGACCAGCACGATGAGGCTGGCAACGACTCCGATGATCAGGGAAATTCTCGTTCCGAACATTGTCCTGACCAGAATGTCACGGCCGTGGTTGTCGGTACCGAAAGGATGCGCCCAGCAGGGGGCGATATTCGCAGATCCCCTGATCTGCTGGTCATAGCCGTACTGTGAGAATACAGGCCCTAAAAATGCAAAGAGAATAATGGCGATGACGATATATAAAGCGACCATGGCCACCCGGTTTTTCTTCAGCCTTCTCCAGGCATCCTGCCAGTAGGACATGCTCTTTTTCATTTCTATAAAATTGACTTTCTCTTCTTCCGTAGCGAACTGGAAATCGTCGGCCAGAAATTCGAAAGCTTCGTTCTGGGCAAGGATTGGTTCCGCATCGACCTGCACACTCAGGATTTTATTGAAATTCTTCTTCTCCATATCAACCGTTCCTCCTGGATAAATCAACACGCGGATCTACGAATTTGTAGAGAATATCCACAAGCAGATTCATGAATACGAGCAGCGCGGCCAAAAAGATCGTCGTGCCCATAATGATGGGGTAATCCCGGTTCAGGATACTCTGAATGAAATACCTGCCCAGTCCGGGTATATTGAAAACGGATTCGACCACAAAGCCTCCGGTCAGCGTGTAGGCTACCAGCGGTCCAAGATAGGACAATACGGGAATCAGGGAATTCCTCAGCGCATGCTTGAAAACGATGAGCCAGGCCGGAACGCCTTTCGCTCTTGCGGTCCTGATGTATTCCTGGTTGATTACGTCCAGCATGGTCGATCTGGTAAGCCGCGCTATGTAGCACATCGGATAGAATCCCAACGAGAAGCATGGCAGGATGTAACTCATCCAGCTATTGAGCCCCACGATGGGAAGCAGCTTCAATTTGACTCCGAACAGGATCATCAAACTGGTTGCCACGACAAAGGATGGGATCGAAATCCCCAGGGTAGTTACGACTCTAAGAAAGCTGTCAAGCCTTTTTCCCCTGTGATATGCAGCGATACAGCCGGTCGGTATTCCGAGAATGATCGCCCATAGCAGAGAAAATACACCGATCTTTGCCGATATGGGAAACATATCCCCTATGATATCAAGAACGGGCCGGTTTTTCTGCATTTTGAACGATACGCCCAGATCCCCGTGAAGGAAATCGACAAGATAGGTTTTGAGTTGGACAAGCACCGGCTGATCCAGGCCATATTTGGCCTCAAGAGCTGCCAGCACCTGAGGAGACGGTGCTTTCTCACTGAGGAATGGTCCACCGGGAACCATGTTCATGAGCAGGAAGGTAATACTCGCTATCACAATAATGACGATGAAAGCTTGTACGACCCGTTCCATAACGTACTTAATCATTTTCTTTTCTCCGTTTTAAAATATTCATTTTGTATAAGACAAATTTCTGCCGACGTTCTATTCAGCTTAATCATATTAACTTATTTGCTCCAAATAGTCAATTGTTTATATTGCCACTATTGTAATATTATGTCATCTTATGCATAATAAATAGGGGTTATTTTTTTCACAAAATACCCCCTATTATCTTTCTTTTTATAGACGCCGGATGTGCCCTCACAGAATCAGAGGACACACCCAGCGGACTCTTAGACCGGTTTCGGCAATCTCTGTGCAATCACGTTCATCATGTTGTCGGTGGAAGCCAGCGGATCGGCAAATGCCGCATCCCCTACCGTCTTCAAAACGGCTTTCTCAGGAGCGAGCACGCCGCCGAGGATCTCTCCCAGTTCAGCATATTTATACTTGTAGAGCTGGTCGTCCATCTCTACAGAGATATCGAAAGTATCGTCGAATGGCATTTCCACTTCAAATACGTGGGCAAGCTCGGCCGCGATTTCCCAGTTGCTGAAGGAAACCTCTTCGTTCACCGCCTGACGCACCGGCTGAAGCCTTCTTTCCGTATTGGTATACGTTCCGTCGGTGGAAGCGAATCCCGTACCCGGAAGAACCACGTCCGCCTTCCTGGCCGTCTCCGTCATATGCGTGTCGGAAACCATCAGGAATTCCAGACCGGAAAGGTCCGCATTCACGTCCTCGCCGAATACGAGCAGCGCCTTCACACCGTTCATGGCTTCCGCCCCTGCTCTGATTCCCAGATCGATGATACCCTGGCTGTTGTTCTTGGCCTTTACGATCAGGATTCCGTCTCTCGGCGAACCGATATGTCCGGAAACCACAGCAATGTCGGCGATCAGAGTCGCAGCATCCGTCGTGACGAAATTCTGCTGATATACGATCATCGCCTTTTTCGCGTTTCCATAAAGCTCTGCCACCGCTTTCGCATCATCGCTCACCGTTACCTTCGCAAGGCCGGCGACAAATTCGTCAAAGCCTTCCGCCCTGGAGGTCTTGCCCATATCGAGAAGCGCTTTTGCAACTTCCTTCAGGAAGCTGAGGTCATTCTTCACATAGACCACCTTTGATGCAAACTCAAAGTGCTGCTCATATCCTACCGGATTGATCAGAACCACCTTGGCGCCTGCTTCCGCAGCCTGCTTCAGCTTCAGCTGGATGACCGGATTCGGTGTCGTATCAAATCCCGTTACGAGGATCACTTCCGTCGCAAGGAGTTCGTCGATGGTGTTCGGGGAAGCGTCAAAGCCTAATACTTTTGCCGCGCCGTTTTCCCTGTTGTTGAAGCAGAGCGTCTTCGCACCGATGGCGTCCGCAAACTTCTTGACCGCATAGGCTTCTTCGTTGGTGTACCGGTCGGAAACCGCTACCGCCACCGCATCCTTGCCGTACTTGGCCCCGATGGACTGCGCCTTCTTGGCTGTCAGCACGAATGCCTCATGATAATCCACCTCTTCCAGCGTGCCTTCCTTCTTGATCATCGGATCGAGAAGCTTGCCGTCCGCTGCCGCACAGTCAAATCCGAATTTTCCCTTGCCGCAGAGCAGACCCTTGTTGCCAGCTCCCTCTTTGTCCGGCACTGCCTTGATGAGCATATCGCCGTAGCTTTCCAGATGCAGGCTGCAGCCGACGGAACAGTAGGAACACGTCGTGTCGGTCTGATCTGTGTCGAGAGGCACCGATTTCTTGATCGTCAGT
>CAMJRV010000387.1 GCA_946408315.1 uncultured Bacillota bacterium
TTCAGATAGAATGGAATTTACTGTTATTTTATTGATTTATTTCTATAATTTTCCCTTTAAATGCCACTTTTACCGTGGGGATTGCTCCCCACGGTGATATTATTCCTTTTCCTTAAAGCATTCTCTTGCTTTCTTTATACATTTTGCCGATGACATCTGCCGTTTTGATTGCGGCAATGACTTCTGACTCCGTCACTTCAAAAGGATAATTATGCGTTGATTTACATCTTAACACGCCTTTTGCCACAATCTTATATTCTTCTTCGGTCATATCACCAAGCTTCAAATCTTCAAGGCAGACAGGCAAACCAACGCTTACACAGAAGTTGAATACTTCATCCATTTCTTCCTTAGGCGCACCTTCCAGGACGAGCGTACATAATGTAGAGACTGAAACATATTCTCCGTGATACATGTGCTCTTTTCTGTGCGTAAGATCGCAAAAACCATAATAGAAGGAATGATCAGAAGAGCCGCCGTTGCTTTCAAATCCGAGACCGCTTAAAAGAATATTGGCTTCTATGATTTTGTTTAAATCCTTTGTCATGACCTTCTGTTCACAGGCCAGCTTAGCCAATAAGCCATGTTTCATCAGCAGTTCATAGGAGAGCTTTGCGATGGCAAAGGAAGTTTCAGTCGGCTTCGCACCGAAATCGTTATCTTTATATCCTCGGTAGCACACACGCGCACCTATATAAGTAGAAAGCGTATCGCCCATGCCCGCAACCAGGAAACGGACTGGTGCGTTCATGATGATCTCCGTATCCACAAGGATAATATCCGGGTTTTTGTCAAAATTAATCTCTTCATCGAGTGAACCGTCTTCATTGTAAATGCAGGCACATGTACTGGTCGGTGCATCTGTCGCAGCAATCGTAGGAACAATAACGGTTGGTATCTTAAGATAACCGCCAACTGCCTTAGCCGTATCGATAACCTTACCACCACCCAAACCGATAACACATTTGCATCTTTCCGCTGATGCGATATCCATCAAGCGCTTGACTTCTTTTCTGGTGCTCTCACCATCAAACTCAGCAAAAATTAGCTTAAAACCTTCCCCAAAACTTTCCTTGATAATTTCTCCAAGATCTTTGATCCTGTTTTTGCTTGCAATAACAAGATAAGAATCGCCTATCCAGGAAACATGCTTTTTAATGTTGTGTAACTCTCCAAAGCCCTGTATGTATTTTCCCGGAGAACCAAAAATCTGTACCATTTTTCCACCTCATTTTGTAAAATTTATTTTGATGCCCCAGCTACGATGCATTTTATAAAACCACCATAGCCGGGGCATAACGAAACCTAGCTTTAAACTGATATGTAATCTTTATTTGTAAAGATTTACGGCATTTTTAGGTAATAAGCCTGTTAATTTTTTATAGATTATATTCATGTGAGACTGATCATAAAAGCCGCTTTGCAGCGCCAAATCGGTCAAGCTTAACTTACCTCCATTTTGATGGTATAAATGATAGGACCATTGAAATTGAACAATCTCGCAAAATGTTTTAATCGAAACACCAAGACCTTCATTAATTTTTTTTCTAATATAGCGATTTGAATATCCTGTTTTGAATTCTAGATCCTCAATTCTAATTTTCCCATGATTTACTATAATGTGATTCGCTACATATTTTACTAAGCGATCCTCTTCATAATCGGAGCTTAATCTTTTTTTAAGATAATGATGTACTTGATCCCATCTTTCCGTAAAAGTTTTAGCCTCCAAAAGCCTCTCTAAATCATCTCTTCCATTGAATAGTGCATCATTTCCCAGTATGATATCTTCTCCTGTATCTCTTGCTCCTTCTCCGAACAAATTACCTAATGCACCGGAACAGAACTTAACGCCGAAAATGGTATGGATATCTCGGAAAAAAACGAGATCGGTCATAGACCGCAGTCCCTTGGTTCCGCTCATGACATAGCAATGAGCTTTGTCAGATGTATAAAATGCCATGATATCAGCACAGACATCCGGAAAAGCAATCGTTTTTCGGGAATCAAAATTATCAACTTGATATACTTCCCAAACCAAACCGTGTAACTCATCCTTTAAATCTGGCTTATAGCTATAATATACAGAATTTTGCTCTAAATATGGCTGATGCGGTGTGAAATCATACTCCATTATCTTCATATAATTCCAGCTCCTTTCAATAAACCAAACACCTTGAAATTCAACGTTATTTCTTTTAGAGAATCATATAAAAGAATCAATATAAAAGCAACAAAAATACATGAAAAACTGTGGCAGTTATTGTTTATTTAATGATACATATTTTTTTTATAAATTTATAGGATAAAACGGAATTAACTCTATTGGTTACCTAGAACAGTCGTACCGTCCTTAGCGCGACCGTTTTGTCCTAGATATAGGATAGAAGTATATGTATGATTTAAGATAAGAAAATTTAAGTGTTCTCAAAACACAGGATTTCCATTCTAGCGTAAGGCTTTAGAAATCTCGAGATCACATAAGTATAATAAGTACTACCCAGGCGGACATTCTAATTTAAGAATTCCTATGGATGTTACGAACCACCGATTATTTATCCAAAGTTCTAAGGGCACGCATTTAATTGATGTGGATGGCAATGAATACATTGAATATAACGGTTCCATGGGGCCAAATATCCTTGGGCACTCCCATCCGGAATATGTAGAACGGCTGAAGGAGTTTATGGATCATAATGGAACTGCCATCGGTTCCAACCTGTTGTTCTCGCCGCTGGATATCGAAGTAGCCGAGAAATTATGCGAATTAGTTCCTTGTGTGGAAGAGGTTAAATTCACAACTTCAGGTTCTGAAGCAGTGCAGATGGCGTTTCGGATTATGCGTGCGTATACTGGCAAAACTGTTATTGTGCGCGTTGAAGGACATTACGCAGGCTGGCCGGATAATGTACTGGGCGGCAGAAGAAATCCGGATGAAGATGGTAGACCTTATGCAGATTTTTCGTGCGGCGGCGGTCCTGGAGTTGATCCATATTACACGGAGGGTAGAATTCCGTGGGCTGGCAAAGAAATTTTTCTGATTGAATGGAATAATTTTAATCAATTGGAAGAAACTTTCGATAAGTATCATGATGAAATAGCCGGCATCCATCTTGAAGGCATTGTCTGGAATCATGACGGTCTGTATCCGATGCCCGGCTACCTCGAAAAAGTGAGAGAGCTGTGCGACAAGTATGATATCGTTATGTGCTTCGACGAAATCATTACCGGCTTCCGTGTTAATATTGGCGGCGCACAAACAGTTGTTGGCGTAACACCAGATATTTGCACAATGGGTAAGGCTATGTCCAATGGTATTCCTGTAGCCGCCGTTGGCGGCAAGAAAAAATTTATGGATACAATTCGTGGTGGACGTGTATTGTGCCCTGGCACTTATCCTGGATTTGGATTAGGGCAGTGTGCTGTAAAGGCCACGCTTGACATTCTGAGCCGCGATAACTGTGCTGTTTATGACCAGGTATTCAAGGTGCAGGAACGCATCATGGATGGACTTGTGGAAATTACCAACCGATATAATGTCCCTCTCACAATTACCGAAGCGAACGGTGTCTTATCCACCATCTTTGGGGTTCCCGGCGGCAGACGCAGACTCTATACAAACGATGATCTTATAGGCTTTAATAAGAAAATTGTTGAAGTCTTCCAGCAGTATATGCAGGAAAATGGCGTATTTCTCATGTTCGGTGGAAGATGGTATGTCAATGCTTCCCATACAATGGAAGATGCCGAAAAAACGTTGGAAGCTGCGGATAAGTCAATCAAGGCAATGAAAGAA
>CAMJRV010000388.1 GCA_946408315.1 uncultured Bacillota bacterium
TTGCCGGGAGGCTTCGTATTATTTAACAGGTTTTACGGATCGGGCCGTCAGCTTTGAGACGTCGACCGCTTCCCACTCTTTGGACTGCTTGTTATACTGATATGTAACATCCTTCGTTCCGGCCATACTGACATACTCGTTTTCCAGCTCCATATAGACCACGACCATGTCTACGCCTGCCTTGACGTCCGTATAATGCTCCAGCACCTTTATGTTGCTGTGCTTCCACTCCGGTCCGATATCAGTAAGTATCTTTTTATCTCCTACAACGGTTTCATTGTCCACACCGGCGACAGAGGTTTTTTCACCCTTCACATTGTATGGCTTTACGTCATCCAGCTTCCAGCCGCCGATGAGATGCTTTTTATATGTCAGCTGATAATAGCTGTTTACGGTTCCCGCCTTCTCCTCCGCTTCTGTGATCACATAGACGGTATCTCTTTTTTCTTTTGCAACGGTGGTTCTTTTTTCGATTTCAAGGGAGTCGAATTCCAGCTTATCTTTCTCTTCTCCCTCATAGGCGGAAAGGTCTTCCATGATCTTTTCCTTATCCGGAACTTCACTGTCCCCCAGCAGGTTACCGGGATGGGGCAGCTCAAATGGGAGATCAAAGGAAAAGTCAAAATGGAATTTTGCGGGCAGTCTTTCAAGGTGCCGTATCGGTTCAGGAAGATTCTCCTTGACCATTCCGGTCAGATAGGAATATCCTTTCAGATTCCTTACCTTTTCGGGAACCCGATCGCCGCCAAAGATTAAGAATGCAAGGATAGCTAAAATCAAGACCGTAAAAACAGGAATGATAATCCGGGCTTTCGACCTCTTTTTCCTGTTTTTCGTCTTCTTGTTCTTCTTCGGAATCGGCGGTACCTTGGTACCGCAATTGATGCAGAAGCTACTCTTTTTTCGAATCTTTTTACCACACTTACTGCAACGCATCAGATTATCGATCTACCTTTCCGTTTTTGACTCCTGCTCCTCTTCCGAAAGAGGTTCGGCGTCGACCGGTTCTTCCGGAATTTCATCGTCCTCCAGGGGTACGGCTACGATGATATTTTTCGCATCCTCAAGGGTTTCCTCGGGAACGTAAATGTCGATGGGGTAAGCGCTGTTGGAACCCATGAAAATTTCAAGAAAATTGCTGGCGCCTTTAAATTTTTTTATGGAAGGAATCCCCTCACTTCTCAGCTTCGATTCCAGAATATCTGCCTCAAAGCTGTCCTTTGCAGTGCAGAGGTACACTCCGTCGCGCCATTCTCTCTGATCTTTCTTCTCAAACATGACCTTATCTCCAATCCATAACGGTAAGATTCTTTCCCTTTTACAGACAGGCAGTCTGCTCTTTTAATATGCCTTTTCGGAAATTTCCTTCAGAAGTCTGTCTGTGAATTCATCCAGCTTCATTGTTCCCAGCTCGCCTTCCTTGCCAGAGCGCACCGTCAGCTCGCCGGACTCCATCTCCTTCTCGCCGATGACGCCGATATAGGAGACTCTTTCGTTTCTCGCCTCTCTGATCTTATATCCGATCTTTTCGTTTCTCACATCCACTTCCACTCTGAGGCCTGCGTCTCTCAGCTTTTGGCCGACTTCTTCCGCATAATCGGCAAATTTTTCCGTTACGGTCAGAAGCTTAACCTGCACCGGTGCGATCCAGAGAGGGAATTTCCCCGCAAAATGCTCCGTCAGGATACCGATGAACCGTTCGATGCTCCCAAAGATTACCCGGTGGATCATAATCGGCCTATGCTTTTCACCGTCCTTGCCCACGTACGTCAGATCGAATCTCTGCGGCATCTGGAAGTCCAACTGAATCGTTCCGCACTGCCAAGTTCTTCCGAGGCAATCTTCCAGATGGAAGTCGATTTTCGGCCCGTAAAAGGCCCCATCCCCCTCGTTGATGACGAACGGAATTTGCTTATCTTCCAGGGCTTCCTTCAGGGCATTCGTCGCCAGCTCCCACTCTTCCTCCGTTCCCATGGAATCCTCCGGTTTCGTGGAAAGCTCGATATGATATTTGAAGCCAAAAATATTGTAAACATAATCGATAAAGTCGATGACCCCAACGATTTCATCCTTGACCTGCTCCGGTAACATGAAGAGATGAGCGTCGTCCTGAGTAAAGGTCCTGACTCTCATCAGGCCATGAAGAGCTCCCGAAAGCTCATGTCTGTGGACCTGGCCCATTTCCGCAAGCCGCATCGGGAAATCTCTGTAGCTGTACATCTTCCTTTTGTACGCCAGCATCGCTCCGGGACAGTTCATCGGCTTCACGGCAAAGTCACCGTCGTCGATCTTCGTGAAATACATATTATCCTGATAATGATCCCAATGACCGGAGGTATGCCAGAGCGCCTCGCTCAGAATCAGAGGCGTCTTGATCTCCTGATATCCTCTTTCACGATGGGCCTTCCTCCAGAAAGCTTCCAGCTCATTTCGGATAATCATCCCCTTCGGCATGAAAAACGGAAAACCGGGGCCTTCTTCGTAGATCGCAAAGAGATCCATTTCCTTTCCGATCTTACGGTGATCCCTCTTTTTCGCCTCTTCCAGCTTTTCAAGATATTCATCCAGCTGCTTCTGCTTCGGGAAGGAGGTTCCGTAGATTCTCTGCAGCATCTTGTTCTTTTCGCTGCCCCTCCAATAAGCGCCGGCGACGCTCATGAGCTTGATCGCCTTCACCGCTCCCGTCGACGGCATATGAGGACCTGCACAGAGGTCGGTGAAATCCTCTTCCTTATAGAAAGAGATGACCGCATCCTCAGGAAGATCCCGAATCAGCTCCACCTTATAAGGCTCCTCCTTTTCCCCCATAAACCGAATGGCCTCTTCTCTTGGCAGTTCAAACCGCTCGACAGGATAATCCGCCTGTACGATTTTGAGCATTTCCTTTTCCAGGGCCGCCAGATCCTCATCAGAGAAACGGTGCTCCAAGTCAAAGTCATAATAGAACCCGTTATCAATAGCAGGTCCGATCCCCAGCTTCGCTTCCGGGAAAAGACGCTTCACTGCCTGGGCCAGAATATGGGAGCTTGTATGCCGAAAGGTGTGGTTTCCATCCTCATCATCAAATTTCAAAATTTCAAGGTCACAATCCTCTTCCAGCCTGAAGGCAAGGCCCTGGGTTTTACCGTTGACCTTACCGGCTACCGCTTCCTTTGCGAGGCCGTGGTGAATCGCCTTTGCCACCTCCAGAATTGTTGAACCTTTTTCTACTTCTTTTATACTGCCGTCCTTTAACGTTATTTTTATCATAATTACCTCCCGGTTGTTCTAATTTCCACAAGTTTGACAATAGAATTGCTTAACATTATAATTATAAGCTATAGGATTAATTTGTCAAGAAAGGGGGCCGGAAACCGCTATTTTTTTCGGATTTAGCGCATTTCCGGTGAATTATATGAAGATTGTATGTATCGGCAACAGTATTGTCAACGGCTTTCCGCACAAGCGAAGCCAGTGCTTCGTGAGCCTGTGGAGGCAGACCTCCGGTCATGAGGTGATCAACAAGGGTGAAAACGGCGACGTCACCCCCAACGTCTATGCGCGATTCGAGAAAGATGTAATCTCTCACAGGCCTGCCGCCGTACTCATTTTTACCGGAACAAACGATTTTATCCATCAGCTCTGCTCTCCGGAGGAAACCATGGGTTGGCTGGAAAAGATGGTAGTTCTCGCAAAGTCCAATTCCATCGATGTCATTATGATGACGCCCCTCCTCATCGATTCCTCTCTGGCGAAAAGATGCTGGATTCCGGATGTCGATTATGAT
>CAMJRV010000389.1 GCA_946408315.1 uncultured Bacillota bacterium
CCGTGAATCTCGCTCATCTTTACGTCATAACCCGCTTCCAGGAGTCCTTCGGAGAGAATTTTACTCGCCAGAATGGTCCCCTGGCCGCCTACGCCTACCAATAAAATGTTCTTTATATCACTCATGTCTATTTTACCTCCTCAATGGCTCCGAATGGGCAAATCTGCCTGCAGACTCCGCAACCTGTACAGCTCGATTCATTGATTGAAACAATATCGCCGGAATAAATGGCAGGACAGCCGCACTTTGAACAGAGCTTGCACTTTGTACATTTATCCTGATCTATTCTGCACGTTTTCGGGGATAAATCATATTCCTCTTTGTCCTGCGCGCTGAACTTTTTAAGGATACAGGGCCATTTCGTAATGACTACGGTCGGCTCATCCTTTGCAAGGGCTTCATCGAGCGCCTTGTTCACCTCGTCGAGCAGGAGCGGATTTACAGTGTAGATGTTTTCTTCTTTGATACCGATCGCCTGGCAAATCGCCGCGATATCAGCCTGGGGTGCAGGGACTCCCATGAGTGTGTAGCCTGAGCCCGGGTTTTCCTGATGTCCCGTCATACCTGTGATCCGGTTGTCAAGAATTACTGATGTGCTGTTGCTCATGTTATACGCGCAATCCAGCAAGCTGTTAATGCCGGTATGGAAGAACGTGGAATCTCCCAGACAGGCGACTACCTTTGTATCGGCTCCCACCTTCTTAAAGGCCTGTGCCGCGCCATGACCTGTGCTGAAGCTTCCGCCCATGCAGAAACAGCTGTCGAGAGCGCTTAGAGGCGGTGCGGAAGCAAGGGTATAACAGCCGATATCGCCTGCGATCATAACATTCTTTTTCTTGGAAAGAGCGTAGAAGAAGCCTCTGTGGGGACAGCCTGCACAGAGCACCGGCGGTCTGGCAACAGCTTCCAGGCTTGAAACAATCGGCTCGTTTTCTATTCCAAGAAGCGACTTTCTGACGACGTCAGTATTGAGTTCGCCGAAGCTGGGGATCAGTTCTTTTCCGATACATGGAATTCCCGCCATCTTCAGATGGTTCTCGATGTACGGATCCATTTCCTCTACGACATAGAGCTTTTCAACCTTGGACGCAAATTCTTTGATGAGGTCCATGGGCATCGGGAAGGTCATTCCAAGCTTCAGGTAGGATGCGTCTTCGCCAAATATTTCTCTTGCGTATTGATAGGCAACTCCCGTGCTGATCACACCAATTTTTGTACTGAAGTATTCCGCCCTGTTGATGGGAGTCGTGTTGGAATACTCTGTCATCGCAGCAATTCTCTCTTCGAGTTTGACTCTGAGAACCTTTGCGTTTGCAGGAGTTGCAACAAATTTCTTTATGTTCTTCTGATAAGGAACATGGGGAACGGGCTTCCTGTCTTCCAGTTCAACCGCAGTCTTTGTGTGGCATATTCTTGTCGTTACGTGGAGCAGAACTGGCGTATCGAACTTTTCCGAAAGCTCAAAGCCGAGCTTTGTAAATTCTTTTGCTTCGCTGCTGTCCGAGGGATTCAGCATCAGGAGTCTTGCAGCCGTTGCGTAGTTCCTGTTGTCCTGTTCATTCTGTGAGGAGTGCATACCCGGATCATCTGCCGTCACCAACACCAATCCTCCCGTTACACCCGTATAAGCAACGGTAAAAATAGGGTCAGCCGCAACGTTGAGACCAACGTGTTTTTGAGCGGCGAGCGCTCTGACCCCGGCAACCGACGCGCCGATTGCCGTCTCTACAGCGACTTTTTCATTCGGAGCCCACTCACAATACACATCTTCTTTATATTGCTCCATGTTCTCCAGAATCTCTGTACTCGGAGTACCCGGATAAGCCGACGCTACTGTAATGCCGGCTTCCCAGGCACCTCTTGCAATCGCCTCATTTCCTGTCATTAATACTTTCATCGTCTCTCTCCATTTCTTTTTGTTGATTCACTTTGATTTATTTACCAAAACGCCTGTAATTTGGCATCACGAACCCACCCGGCGCATTTTTCATGCGCCGGAGTGGTATCATTTGCTTAAAATTCAAATTGCTTAAGTGCTAAGATTGAGAATTAAACTGTTTTCTTACCCTTTGCGGACTTAGAAATATAGTATATTATGCTGATGATAATCCACCATGCGGCAGTGAAGATAAATACTTCGGCCTGACCGCCTCCGACCGCCATCAAAAGGACGACCAGCAGAAGGAACGCTATGGTCACATAGTTGGACAGAGGATAGAAAGGCATCTTGTACTTCAGTTTCTCAACTTCGGATGGTCCGATCTTTTTGCGGAAGCTATTCTGCGTTATGAGAATCATCGTCCAGTTTGTAATCAGCGTTCCTGTTACAATGTTCATAAGTTTTAAGAAGTACGAGAGCGCCGGAGTAAGGAACAGACCGAGAATTCCTATAAATACCAGCACAGCCGAAATCGCTACACAGTAAATCGGAATTCCATTGCCTGTAATTTTTTCAAGAGCCTTAGGCGCATTGCCCTGGTGAACAAGGCCGATCATCATACGCGTGCTTGCATAGAACATGCTGTTGAACGCCGACAAAGCCGCAGTGAGAACGACGAAGTTCATGATACCCGCAGCCGGTCCAATTCCCATCTTCAGGAACGTCAATACAAACGGGCTTCCTTCCAGCGTGCCTTCCGCATTGATCTGATTCCACGGATAGAGCGCGGTCAGAACAAACATCGATCCAATGTAGAAAATCAGAATTCTGGCAATCAACTGATTGATCGCTTTGGGGATCGTCTTTCCGGGATCATCCGCTTCAGCAGCCGTAATACCTACCAGCTCAATACCGCCGAAGGAGAAGAGGATCGGCACCATAGAGAACATGATTCCCTTGAAACCGTTCGGTAAAAATCCGCCCTGTTCATAAAGGTTCCCAAGACCTACAGCGGTTCCGCCATTTCCGAAACCAAAGAATATGATGACAAGTCCAAAGGCGATCATCGCACAAATAGCGGTTACCTTAATGATTGCGGCCCAGAATTCGATCTCGCCGTATGCTTTTACCGTAACGACATTTACCACCACGACCAATACAAAATAGAACAGTGCGGCAACTACGTCCGGCAGGTTGGGGAACCATAATTTCGTATACGCGGTCAGCGCGAGGGTTTCAACAATACATACGAGTATTGAAACCAGCCAATAGTTCCAGCCGGTAAAGAAGCCGGCAAAGGTTCCCAAGTATCTGTTTGAATAAGTGCTGAATGATCCGGTAACCGGACTGTGAACAGTCATTTCACCCAGTGAACGCATGATGAGAAAAACGAATAAGCCTGTGATTGCGTAGGAAAGAATTACTGCGGGACCGGCAACGGCAATGGTGCTTCCCGAGCCCAGGAACAATCCGGTTCCGATAGCTCCGCCGATTGCAATCATCTGAATGTGTCTGTTCTTTAGACCTCTTTGCAGTTCTTGATTTTCATTCACGAATAATACCTCCTGATAAAATTTCCTGTAAACGAAGGCAGGTGATCGTTTCCCAGCTTCTTTACAGTTCTGATAATTAATCTCCCCAATACTAAGAGCAAAACATGTGCCAATTGTGCAAATTATCTGATTACTATTCATGCAGGGCTGAATTTCAACCCGTATCAAGATCCTTCTCCCGCGATAAAATTTTTATTGAAATTAAAATTTGGGTTTTTTGGTGTTTCTGGTTTTATACCAAAAAACCCAAATAACCCATAACAATTCCTTCGCTTTGCCGGAAGCTTAGCTCTTTGGTGATTTTCTCCCGGCTGCCGGCTTCACTTCAG
>CAMJRV010000390.1 GCA_946408315.1 uncultured Bacillota bacterium
ATACAAGCCGGCGTCGTAGTTTTCAAATTTTTAATATTAAGAATTCTTAATGTTGACTTTATTGTGTTTTAATCAAAAACCAGTATGCTAAAGTGGACTGATAAAGCAGATCGTTGAAGGCTGTTCTGCGGGAAAGTCGTTATATTATATGGGAGTATTAAAACAGGCGCTTGATTAAGTGGGAACAATCGGGCCGCATCGGAAAAAGGATTAGGGAAAGTAATATGGACATTTTAAAGCAAATCAGAAAGCATGCACGGGAATGCGGGGATCGAATAGCGGTACGGGCAGGGGACTCGGCCGTTACATATCAGCAATTGGATGATTACTCGGATCGGCTGGCTGCATGGATTCAAAAAAATTATCAGGATGAAGACAAGACTCCCATCGTAGTTTATGGGCATAAGAGTACGCACATGATCATCAGCTTTCTCGCCTGTGTCAAGGCAGGCAGAGCTTACTGCCCAGTGGATATTTCCGTGCCGCTGTCAAGGGTGCAGTGCATCCTGGAGGTCGTAAAGCCTCCGGTGGTTCTGGCGGCGGAAGAACTGGAGATTCCGTACGGCCATGTGCTGGGGGTCGCCGAACTGAAGCGCATCACGGAAGAAGAAAGTGACCGGATTTCGGAGGTCTGCGGAGTAAAAGGGAAGGATCTATTTTATATCATTTTCACTTCCGGAAGTACAGGAACGCCCAAGGGAGTGGGAATTACAACAGACTGCTTGAATCACTTTCTGGACTGGTCCGTAAATCTCGGAACGGAAATGAAGAAAAAAGAAGGGCGTGCATTTTTGAACCAGGCGCCGTTTTCCTTTGATCTTTCCGTCATGGACCTCTATACAAGTCTTGCATGCGGAGGAACGCTGTGGACGATGGATAAATCGGTGCAGATGGATTTTGCGAAGCTGATGGGGCGTCTTGAGACTTCCGGGATCAACATCTGGGTTTCGACTCCATCTTTTGCGGATCTGTGCCTGGCGGACCTGCGTTTTAGCCGTGAGCTGCTGCCCGGCCTGGAGGTGTTCCTGTTCTGCGGGGAAACGCTGACGAACAATACCGCCAGGAAGCTTCAGCAGCGGTTTCCGGATGCGGCGATCATCAATACGTATGGTCCAACGGAATCGACAGTGGCCATGACGGAGGTGCTGGTGACGCCGGAGCTTGCAGAGCAGCAAAATTCGCTGCCTGTGGGGAGAGTAAAACCGGGTTCCCTGGTGGAAATCCGGAGAGAGGACGGAAGCGTCGCAGATAATGGGGAACAGGGGGAAATTGTTATTCTCGGCAATACGGTAAGCGCAGGCTATTATCATCAGCCGGAATTAACAAGAAACGCATTCTTTGAATGCGAGAAGGACGGAATTTCTTACAGGGGATATCATACGGGTGATCTGGGATATATGGATGGCGGAATGCTGTACTATTGCGGACGAATCGATCTGCAGATCAAGCTTCACGGTTACCGTATCGAAATTGAAGATATTGAAAAGAACATTTTAAAACTGCAGGGGGTAGACAATGCGGTGGTGGTTCCCGTCTCAGAAGGCGGAATGGTAAAGAGCCTCACCGCCGTGATTTCCGGCAGAGAAGAGCGGAACACCTTTGAGGCGGCACGGGAAATCAAAAGGGGACTTAAGGCATTTCTGCCGGATTATATGGTCCCGAAGAAAATTATCTTTGTAGATCGAATTCCCATGACCATCAACGGAAAGGCGGACAGAAAAGCGGTGGGAGGATTGCTGAAGTGAGTTTTTTTGGGAACTTAAAGTTTTTTCTGCTTCTGATCATGATTCTTATTCCTGCCGTTGTGATGGGAATCCGAGGGAAATCGATCAGCTTCTACCGTCTGGCCTCCTCTCTGCTTGTGATCTGTCTTGTAATGGGGCACGACAAAAGGCAGCTTTTATTTCTTGCAGCTTTTTATTTGATAGAACTGCACGCTGTAAAGATCTATTTACTGCTAAGAAAGAAATACGGACGGAACCCGGCCATCTATGGACACTTTGTCATTCTGTCCATTTTGCCGTTGATTCTGTGCAAACTATCCGGTTTATTTCCCTTTAACCTGTTTCAGTTTTTGGGGATTTCATATATAACCTTCCGAGTGGTTCAGATTATTATCGAGGGGTATGACGGGCTCATAGAGGAGATCAGTGCTTTTGAATTTACGGGATTCATCCTGTTTTTCCCTACTTTCAGCAGCGGGCCTATCGATAGAAGCCGCAGGTTTTCAGAGGACTGGAACCGCATTTATACCCGGGATGAATATCTGGATCTGCTCGGCGAGGGGCTGCAGAAATTACTGATAGGAGTCATTTACAAGTTTATCCTTGCCGCGGCCTTTTACCGCTTTGTGGGGATGACCCAAGCAAGCCTTAACGTATTGATGAAAGTCCTTTATTCATACAGCTATGGATTTTACTTGTTCTTCGACTTTGCGGGATACAGCCTGATGGCCATCGGCGCCAGCTATATTCTGGGCGTCAGAACGCCGGAAAACTTTAACAAACCGTTTATCAGCAAGGATATGAAGGACTTTTGGAACCGCTGGCATATGTCATTGTCCTACTGGTTCAGAGATTTTATCTTTTCCCGCTTTATGATGAAAAGCATCAGAGCGAAGTGGTTTTCGTCAAGACTGAACGGGGCTGCGGCAGGCTTTATCGTGAATATGCTTATCATGGGCGTATGGCACGGGGTTACCGTCTATTACATCCTGTACGGCCTGTATCACGGAACATTGCTTGCTTTGACGGAAATCTACCAGAAAAAATCGAAATTTTACGCTGCAAATAAAAATAAAAAGTGGTATTGGGCGGTTTCCTGGTTCCTTACATTGAATCTTGTAATGTTTGGATTTTTCATTTTTTCAGGAAACTTCACTCAGTGGTGCTTTGCAATCTTAAAGCACATTACGTTATAGAGGTTAATTTTGTTAAACAAAACGGAGGAAAACATCATGGAAGAAAAGGTATTGAATTTGCTGGAAAGCATTTGCGAAGACGGAATTGTAAAAGAAAATCCCGATATTGATTTGTTTGAAAACGATCTGCTCGATTCTCTGACTTTCACAGAACTCCTCGTGGAAATTGAAAATCAGTTTGGCTTGCTTCTATCGCCGTCGGGAATATCGAGAGATGATTTTGGAACTCCAAATAAAATTATTGCACTGATCAAGGCAAGGAGCTGAGAAACGTGAAAAAAGCAGTCGCATTTGTGGTTGCCTTTGTACTTTTTCTCGGCACTGCTGCAGGATGCTATTTCTGGAGCGATAGCAAGCTCAGCTTTCATAATCCGAAATTCGGCACATGGATCAGTGATAAGAAATTTTACTCTCACGAAGCAATCACCGCTAATCTGAACAAGGACAGTATTGTCGTGTTCGGATCCTCGGAATTAAATCATATGAGGAAGACGAAATATCATCCGGAAAAGATGTTTGCAGGGCAAAAGCTGAACCTGATGATGATGGGCGCAGGGTATTACCAGTCTCTTTCCCACGCGATCGAGCTGGGTGCAATCGAACCGGGGATGAAAAACCGCAAGGTGGTTTTGGTCCTGTCTCCGCAGTGGTTCCGCCCTGCCGGAGTGCTCCCCGATGCCTTTGCGTCAAGGTTTTCTGAGGATAATTTCATCGCCATGCTTCAGAATGACAAACTGTCCGCGGAAACGAAGAAGCAGATCATCGCGAGGATGGAAACGTTGATGGTAAACGATCCGGGTACGATGAAGCGCGCCAGGCTGTATGAGAA
>CAMJRV010000391.1 GCA_946408315.1 uncultured Bacillota bacterium
TTTTCAAAATAGCAATATATTTTATGAATAATGTAGGAATTTTCCAAACTCCCAGAATTGATAAAAGTAATATAACTGTGCAAATTTGGGAACATGTCGGATCTTGATTAAAATTGAGACAAAATTTGGACAAATCAAAAAAGTGCTTGAATGTTAAAGCGAATTATGATATGTTCATAGTAATCAAGAAATGTGCCCGCGCACGAAATGACTATGAAAGGAGAGGGCAATGCAAAGCTTGCATTGCACGAGGAGGAAATATGAGAGCTCAAAACTACATAAAGAAAAATAAGGAGATTGCTGAAAAATTTTTAGCGTGGAGGAGTACCCAGGATATTGATTCTCTCAAACGGTTGAATTTGGGATGGAGCAATTGGGGCTTTGGAAGAGAATCCTTTGCGGAAGGTCTTGAGCGTCTGGCAAAAAATAACGTTCGTTTTGTAGAATTGCACGGGAATCATTACGGTCCCGATTTCGGATATACGGAAAAAGAAGTTTTAGACGGTATAAAGGCCCATGGAGTAGAGGTGAGTGGGACCTGCGGCATGGTCTCCATCGAGTCCGAACTCTCCGCTTCCAGCTTTGCGGTCCGGCAGCGTTCCATCGACTATTTCCGCAGAGAGATCGAGTTCTGCGCGGCGGTGGGCGGAAAATACGTGCTGTTTGCCGCCGGTGCGGTGGGAAGGCCTGCCCCTTACGACGCTTATGATTACGAGCGCTCCGTCGAGTCGATGAAGATCATTGCTGAGACGTTCAAGGAATACGGAATCCGCGGCGCCATCGAGCCGGTGCGTCCCGATGAAGTCAGCGTCGTTCATACCTTCGCCGATGCGAAGAAGATGATCGATGACGTCAATCATCCGGGAATCAACTATATTGCAGGGGACGTCTTCCATATGGAGCTTTGCGAGGCGCATATCGCAGGAACGATCATGGACTATCCCGGCATGATGACGAACCTCCATCTTGCGGACAGCCACAGACGTGCGCTGGGAACGGGAATGCTCGATCTCGACACAATTTTGATGGCATTGTATTTGACTGGATATAATAATCCATATTGCTTCTGCTCTCCCGAACCGCTGGGAGGCGGATCAGATCCCTATGCACAGGCGCACGGAGCTCCGGACAAAGCCATGCTTGACCAGTTGGTAGAACAGACGGCTTCCTGTTTTTATGAAAGAGAAGAAGCGATCTTGGGCGCTTCCGATGAGGAAATCAAAAAAGCGTACGATTTAGAGTAAAAATATACGATTGAGGAAATCAAAAAGCATACGATTTTACGATTGCGATTTTTAGAGTAGAGAAGAGTAATGGGAGGTACGGAAATGGCAGATAAAAAAGTTAACATCGGCATCGCCGGGCTTGCTTTTGGAAAAGAGTTTTTAGCAGTTTACAAGGAGCATCCTTTCGTCGGAGAGATCGCGATCTGTACGAGAAACGCAGCGACCCTGCAGCAGATCGGCGATGAGTTTGAGATTCCGGAACGGCTGAGATTTACGAATTACGACGATATGGTGGCTTCAGAAGAGCTGGACGCGATCCATATCGTAACGCCGATCGCAGAGCACGTTCCGCAGACGCTGAAGGCGCTGAACGCAGGAAAGCATGCGGCTTGCACAGTTCCCATGGCCACCACGCTTGCGGACATCCGGGCAATCATCGAAGCGAAGCAAAAGTCCGGCAAGAACTACATGATGATGGAAACCTCGTTATTTACAAGGGAATATCTCTATGTAAAGAATATGAAGGATACCGGCGAACTCGGCCGCATTCAGTACATCAAAGGAGATCACATGCAGAATATGGCCCTGGATGGCTGGGGCGACTATTGGAAGGGCTTCCCGCCGTTTCTTTACGGAACTCACGTACTGGGGCCGATCCTCGATCTGGTAGGAACACGGGCAAAATCGGTCCGCTGCCTGGGCTCCGGAAGGCTGTCTCAGGACAAGGCGGAAAACTACGGCTGCCCTTATGCGGTGGAAACGGCGACGTTCCGTCTGGAGAATTCAGACGTTGTGGCCGAAGCGCATCGCTGCCTGTTTGAGACGATCCGCCAGGTGCGAGAGTGCTTCGACGTATACGGCGATAAGAAATCATTTGAATGGGAGCCGACGGTAGACGAGGGACACACGATATTTTTCGGAATCGACGATTTTGAAAAATTTGAAGCGCCGGATACGGGGGACTTGCTTCCTGAAGAGATCAAGAAATTCACCCAGAGACAGACGATCAAAGACCCGAATCAGCCGTCCTTTATTCAGGGCTCCGGCCATGGCGGATCGCATCCCCATCTCTGTCATGAATTTATTATGTCCATTGTAGAAGAGCGCGCCCCTTATGTGGATGTGTTTAAATCCGCAGACATCACTGCGGCAGGAATCTGCGCCCAGGAATCCGCGATGAAGGACGGAGAAGAAGTCCTCGTGCCTGATTTCAGAAACGAATATAAATAAATAGATAGAGACGAAAGCGCGTGAGAGAATCATACGGATAGGAGCATACAAATGGAAAAGATTCTGGAGATGGAGAATATCTGCAAATCCTTTAATGGGGTCAAGGTACTGCAAAATGTCAGCTTTGACCTGCGGCCGGGAGAAGTCCATGCCCTGATCGGTGAAAACGGCGCGGGAAAAAGCACGCTGATGAAGATACTCATGGGGGTTTATCAGGCAGACAGCGGACAGATCAAGATCTGCGGCGAGCCGGTAAAGATTCATAATCCGGCGCAGGCCCTGTCCCTCGGAATTTCCATGGTTCATCAGGAACTCAGCCCCGTACCGGAGATGTCGGTTGCAGAGAATATTTTCATCGGAAGAGAAGAAGGCCGTTTCGGATTTGTCAACCACTCCAAACAGGAGCAGATTACTTCCGAGATCCTTGGAACATTCAACCTGAATATATCGGCAAAGCGAAAAATGGGCAGCCTCAGCGTCTCGGAAATGCAAATGGTGGAAATCACCAAGAGCATCTGCTGCAATGCGAAGTTTATCATTATGGATGAGCCCACTTCCGCAATTACGGAGGCGGAGGTTCACAAGCTGTTTGAGGTCATCAGATGCCTTTGTGAGCAAAATATCGGGATCATCTATATCTCGCACAAAATGGACGAGCTGTACGAAATCGCAGACCGGGTGACGGTTCTCCGGGATGGATGCTATGTCGGAACCCGGCCGATTCCGGAACTTTCCCAGCAGGAACTGATCCGTATGATGGTAGGAAGAGAGATTACCGAGGTATACCCCGAGTCGAACAACAAATCCGGAGATGTGATCCTTTCCGTGAGAAAGCTGTCCAGAGATCATGAGTTTCATGACATTTCCTTCGATCTTCACAAGGGAGAGCGGCTTGGAATTGCAGGCTTGATGGGCGCGGGACGGTCGGAACTGGTGATGACGCTGTTCGGCGACAGGAAGCCGAAGTCCGGTGAAATCTATGTGCGGGGACGAAAGGTCAGGATCAACAGCCCCGCTCAGGCGATCCGCCTGAAGATGGCCCTCGTGACCGAGGATCGAAAGCGGTATGGGCTGAACCTTCTTGCCGGGACAGGGACAAACATTGTCACCGTCGTCGAAAGGAAGCTGGGCCGTCTGGGATTTTTCAGCACGCGAAAGGCCAACGCTCTCAGCGACGAAATGATACGGAGGCTGAACGTCAAGGTAAAGTCGAGAAGCCAGATCGTTTCCTCCCTGTCGGGTGGAAATCAGCAGAAAGTCGTTCTGGCAAAATGGCTGGCGGAAGACATCGA
>CAMJRV010000392.1 GCA_946408315.1 uncultured Bacillota bacterium
CTGCGGCAGAGAAACAATTTACGGACTGACTCCCGCGTGGAAAAGAAAGAAGTTCCTGATCATCGGCGGAGGTCCGGCCGGCATGGAAGCTGCCAGAGTTCTGGCAGAAAGAGGCCATCAGGTTATTCTTTGCGAGAAAAACAGTGAGTTGGGCGGCAATCTGGTTCCGGGGAGCATTCCGCATTTTAAACGCTATGACAGAGCCTTAATCAATTGGTATAAAAAGCAGCTGGAGAAGCTGGGCGTCGATGTCAGACTGGATTGTCAGGTATCTGCAGAAGACGTGGCTTCCTATCAGGCCGATGAAATTATTGTCGCATCGGGATCTGCCCCGATTGAGCTAACCTTTGGCGGGACCGGAAACCCGGCGGCAGCAAAGGAAGTTTTGCTGGGCAATGTGAAGCCTGGGAAAAAGGTGGCAATTATCGGCGGAGGTCTGGTCGGCTGTGAAACAGGACTCTGGCTTGCGCAGCATGGAGCTGATGTTACTGTTATTGAAATCATGTCGGATATCCTTGGCGGCCCCCATGGACTGCCGCATATGAATCGCTTCATGCTGGAAGACCTTCTGAAATTCCATAAGGTTAAAATCCTCACCAATACGAGAGTTGCATCTGTCAATGAGGGCTCCGTTACTTATGAAAATGCAGACGGAACAGGAGAAATTCCTGCGGATACGGTAATTTCAGCGGTCGGCTACAAAGAAAATGACGGTTTATATGAAAGCTTGAAAAACTCCGATGGGATCGTACATAACATCGGTGATTCTCAAAAAGTCCATAATATCATGTATGCAATCTGGAACGCATATGAAGTGGCGAGAGAGCTGTAGGAAACAGGTTGAAAGCCATCCCCGTCATATCGCTTCAATCTGCTAAGGAGGATGCAGACATGAAAACAAAAAATGGCTGGAAACAATCTATCAGTAAAAAAATACTCTTGATCTTGGTGGGGATGGTCTTAATGATTACCGCTCTTATCAGCTCCGTCAGTATTATTGAGCACCGGAAGGAAGTTATTGCATTAAAAAGCGAGCAGGCCGCTAATGTGGCGGCCGCCGCGGCCGCGGGGATTGATATTGATCAATTCGAACAACTGAAGCAATCCGATCAGGAGACTGCCTATTGTGCGGAACTCAAAAGGCTATTATCCGATATCAAGGAGGCGACCGGAGTCGAATACATTTTTCTGCTGGAACTTCTGCCGGAAGAAGAGCAGGTCCGGTATTTCGCCGAAGGCGAGACGCTGGGCGACAATCCGGAATTCATTAATAAATTTAATGACAGGTTTCGCTACGAAGACTATTTTGCCAGTGTTGCTTCAGAGAAGGAACCTTTTATTGAGGCATATAACAACGGGCAGGTCTATGATGTTGGAACCTTTCATCATCCTGAATTTGGAAACATCACAATAAAATTCGCCCCCGTTTCTGATTCGGAAGGTAAAACGGCCGGGATGGTCGGTGTGATTATGGACGCCAATGACGTGATCAATCGGGCAAACCAACTGATGTATATGCTGATTGCTATCGCAGCAGTGGGCTTAGTTGCATTAGTTGTGGTTTCAATGATCTTGATCCGGAGAATGATTACCCAGCCGCTGAAAAACATCGTTCTTGCATCCAACAGCCTTGCTGCCGGCGATGTGAGCGTAAATGTGAATCTGACGTCTGAGGATGAGATCGGTCAACTTGCGAACGCGTTCCAGAAGATGATCGAAAACATCAGGGAACAGGCGAACGCCGCTGAACGGATTGCAGAGGGGGATTTGTCAGTGGAAATTGTTCCAAGATCAGACAAGGATATTCTTTCTGCGAGCCTTTCCAATGTAATCAGGGAGCTCGGGAAGCTTTCCTCAGAAACCGAATCGCTTACCAGGACGGCGCTTGCCGGAGATTTATCCGCAAGGGGGAATGCAGGCGATTTTCACGGTGGCTACAAAGAAATCATCGACGGTGTGAACGAGTTGATGGATGCGCTCATCGGGCCGCTTCAGATGTCGGCCGGATATATGGAACGGATCAGCAAGGGAGATATCCCGCCGCTGATTACGGACGAATATTCCGGCGACTTCGATACGATCAAAAATAATATC
The DNA here is from genome assembly GCA_946408315.1 of uncultured Bacillota bacterium. GTDB lineage: Bacteria > Bacillota > Clostridia > Peptostreptococcales > Anaerovoracaceae > Anoxybacterium. Next base: position 2,095 of record CAMJRV010000392.1, read on the forward strand.
AATACCTGCATCGAGGCGATCAACCTGCTTGTAGAAGATATGAAAGCCCTGTCGATGGCGGCAATCGAAGGCCAGCTTAAAAACCGTGCAGACGCCGGCAGACACAGCGGAGATTTTTCAAGGGTGGTCGAGGGAGTCAACGAAACGCTGGACGCAATCATCGGGCCGCTTGAGATGACCTCATCCTATCTGGAGAAGATCGGACAGGGAGAAATCCCGGAGAAGATTGCAGACAGCTATAGCGGAGATTTTGATCATATCAAAAACAGCATCAATTCCTGCATAGACGGACTCGGGGCGCTTGAAGAGGGCCGAGAAACCCTCGCTAAAATGAGTCGCAATGATTATACGGGAAAGGTCGAAGGAAGTTATCAGGGGATTTACAGCAAAATCGGCGATTCCGTCAATCATGTATCGGATCAGGTTAACCGTGTGATCGAAATCGTCAAACGCGTATCCCTGGGGAATTTGGAAGATCTGGAATCCTTGAGAGCTGCAGGAAAACTGAGTGAAGGGGACGAGCTGACTCCTTCTCTGATCATCATGATCGAGACGATCAGAAATCTGATTGAGGAAACCAGAATGCTGTCCGAAAATGCAGTAAAGGGCAAACTGTCGGCTCGAGGGAGCGCGGAGAAGTTCAACGGCGAATATCGCAATGTAATCTGTGGAATCAACAATACCCTCGACGCTGTTATTGCACCGATCCGGGAAGCTTTCTCGGTGTTGCAGGAAGTTGCGAGGGGCAATCTCAGCACGAAGATGGAAGGGGACTATAACGGAGACCATGCGGAGATCAAGAATGTTTTGAACGAAACCATCGAGAATCTGCAGACTTATGTCGGTGAAATCTCAAGGGTGCTTGCCGATATGGGAAAAGGGAACTTTGATCTGAATATAACAACCGAATTCAGAGGTGCTTTTATCGAGATCAAAAACTCTCTGGACAGTATCAGCTTTTCCCTTTCCGATGCGCTTTCTGAGATCAATCAGATCGCCGACGAGGTGGCTTCGGGGGCAAGACAGGTATCCGACGCCAGTCAGGCTCTTTCACAGGGCGCCGCGGAACAGGCCGGCACGCTGGAGGGGCTGACGACATCCATCACTGAGATTGCGAACCAGACTAAGCAGAATGCGTTGAATGCCAACCAGGCAAAAGAGCTTTCCCACAGCGCGAAGAAAAGCGGAGAAAAAGGCAATGAACAGATGCACGGAATGCTCTCTTCGATGAAAGAGATCAGCGATTCCTCCGCCAATATCTCGCAGATTATCAAGGTGATCGATGACATCGCGTTCCAGACTAATATTCTGGCTTTGAACGCCGCGGTCGAGGCTGCAAGAGCCGGCCAGCACGGCAAAGGTTTTGCGGTGGTGGCGGAAGAGGTCCGGAGCCTTGCAGCGCGAAGCGCTGAGGCAGCAAAGGAAACGACGGCTTTGATCGAGGGCTCTGTCGGCAGGGTTAGAATGGGAACCAAGCTGGCCAATGCGACAGCGGAAGCCCTGAACGATATCGCTGTGGGAATTGAGAAGTCCGCAAGCTTGGTCGAGAATATCGCAAGAGCTTCCAACGAACAGGCTTCCGGCATCGTACAGATCAATGTCGGCATCGGTCAGGTTGCCAAAGTAATCCAAAACAATTCGGCCACGGC
>CAMJRV010000393.1 GCA_946408315.1 uncultured Bacillota bacterium
CGAGGTGACTAACTATTAAACGTCAAGATATTTTTTCGGGATAGAGTTTATGGTACAGCAAACAGACCTTTTATGAAGGCATAAAAAGTCGATGATCTTGATGTTAACTGCCGCTACCGCAATTAACGAAGCTGATCAGGATCGAATAATATATTTCTGGTTTCCAGAGTGTAGATGATACGTACCAATTTTTTGGCTACATGGGACATCGCAACTCTGTGGGGTTTTCCCTCGCTGCGTTTCTTGTGGTAAAACTCAGCAAAGACAGTGTTGAACCGAATCAAGGGAATGCAGATATTCATCAAAGTAAATCGCAAGTGAGAAGACCCTCGTTTCACCATCCTGCCGCCGTGTTCAGAAGTTCCGGACTGATAATATCCCGGCTCTAATCCTGCAAAAGAAAGCATTTGGGCAGGAGAGCGAAATCTTGATATGTCGCCGAATTCAGACAGAATGACGGCAGAAGAAAGAGGCCCGACGCCAACAATGGACATAATGGGGCGATCAAGGGCTACCACTAAGTGAGTGATCTGAGCTTCGTGCTTTTTGATCTCTTCATCAAGGCAGAAATATAGCTTCAAAAGGGAGATGAGCTGCGATTCCAGAATCTGATTGGATTCACCGACACTGCTGCCGGCCAGATCCTTAAGCTGAAAGAACTGGCTCAAAGTAAACTTGCCACGGGACATTCTTCGGAGTTCATCATAAGAGCAGGAACGCATGCTGGCAATGGCCTTTGGAGAATGATATTTGTCTAGTATGTAGAGTGCCGTTATGGAAAAGCGATTTTTGAAGAATGGTTTGAATTCCGGGAAGATATGATCCAGAACGTTGGTTATCTTGACCAGATAGAAGCTGCGCTGTTTCACCAAAGAATCCCTGAGCCTGGTTAATGACTTGAGAGAGTACATGTGATAAAATTCCTTTGGATGGGGTTTGTACTCAACTGACATTAACCAGTATGCGATAGACCGCGAATCTATTGCATCGGTTTTGGTTTTCCTGAGAGTCTGGCTTTTAAGGAATTTACTTAAAAGGACCGGATTGGCTTCCATAAAGCTGTAGTGTGCTTTTTCCAGGAACAGCTTCAGGTTAAGACCATAGTGTCCGGTTGCTTCAAACCCTATCCGTATTTCTTGGGAATGATCCAGGGAATCAAGGACTTGAAGCAAGAGGGCAAAACCTTCCTGATTGTTCTGGAAGGTAAGGTTCTGCCGGATGATTTCGCCCGCTTCCGTAGCGATGAAGCAGTCGTGCTTGTACTTTGAGATATCAATACCGACAAAGTACATGAGAACACCTCCTTGTGATGATAATGATGCACTGTTTGTTTTCCACAAGAGTTCCGGCCTTGTCATCACGCAAATAGAAACGTCAAAGCGTTAACTAACTGATTACCAATTAAGACGGGAAACTGTGGTCTGAGTCACCTCGCAACAGTCAAAGCTGTAATAAAATAGCTACAAATCCACAGTGCAGAAATATTATATCGTCAGAATGAATCTGACGGTACAACCATAGAGAAGGAAGGAGAAAAAATAATCCAACCATCTAAACTAAGATAATTGGATTATACGTGACAATATGGATATAAAAAGAAAAAGACAGCTTCTTGAAGAGTATAAAAACAGGCGACCCGAAATGGGAGTTATTTCTTACCGTTGCATAGCAACCAATGAATCTTTCCTGGGTATTTCAAAAGATACGAAGGCTGATTTTAATAGTACCAGCGTCAAACTTGCTGCGAACTATCATCCGAACAAGAGACTCCAGGAACTATGGAACCATTATGGCATGGAAGGCTTTGAGCTTTCTGTAGTGAAGACCTTTAAATATGAAAACCCCGCCGACGACCACACCGTCGAACTGGAAGCGCTGCGTGAGCAATGTCTGGCGCATGATAAACACGCAAGGAGGATTTGGAAATGAACAAGGATATCGTAATGATTGCCAATCAGTATGACCGTATAGACGGAAAAAGCGCATATAAGTCTGTCATCAAACAGTTGACGCTGGGCACACCGACTTTGGAAATCAATAAGAATATGAAAATTGCAGCACAAATCTGGAAAGAAACAGCGAACGGCAAATTAGAAATCAGTACGGAACTTCCCATTCATCAGGTGCTTGATCTGATGATTTTTCTAAGCCGGGCCTTGCTGTATTTTCGTGAAGCCTATCGGCTGCCGCTGTTATACGACCCCGAGAAACCGACTGTAGAGCGAATTGGCGTTCAGGGCGGCGTTCTGCCGGTCGCTGTCTGTACCGAGAATCCGAATATCAACGAAGACATTCAGAGGTTTTCCCAGGCTTTAAATGATTTGGGTGAACTGACCGGGGAACGGCTGCGTGTGCTGTCCCGAATATTGGAAGAAATGGAGTATTGTTAAAATGAAAAATCAATGGCTTCTGTCGCCTGCCAGACAGTTGACAGAAGAAGAAAAATCCCTTGTCTGGCAAAAGCCTGTCACTCACATCGAGAGTGACGCTGAGCGCCGCATTTGCGCAGAGGTTTATCGAAATTGGACACGCGGCGAAATGAAAATTACAAATATCCTTTTAGAGGGAGATGCCGGTTCCGGCAAGACACAGCTTGCAAAAGCTCTTTCCGCTGACTTTGGGCTGCCCTATACCAAGGTGACTTGTTTTGCGGATATGGACAAATCCGACGTATTAGGGTCTATCCTGCCGGTTCTGCCGGAGGATGAAAACAATACTGAAGGCGTAACTTACAAATATTATCCCTCAGAAATTGTTCGAGCTTATGAAAACGGCTGGTTGCTGGAAATTCAGGAACCTACAGTAATTCGCGATGCAGCGGTGCTAATGTCGCTTAACTCGGCGTTGGAGCCGGGCGGCAGCATCAATCTGCCTACTCGGATTGTTCATCGTCATCCTGATTTTATCGCGGTTATCACCACAAATCGGGGCTACAATGGCTGCCGCCCGTTGAACGAAGCCCTGCGTGACCGTGTTCAGCACAGTGAAAAGATGGACTTACCCTCTGTCGAAGTTATGACAAAACGAGCGGCGACCAAAACTGGCTGTACTAATGAAGGATTATTGCTGACTTTTGCCCGTGTCATTGTTTTATTGGATCAAACCGCAAAGGCAAACGCCATAAAGGGTGTGGCAGGTATGCGCTCCTATTTTTTCTGGGTGGATGCCGCTCTTCAGGGTTCAGAGACGATAGACGCGCTATATCATAAGGTTATTTATAAAATCACCACAGACCCCGATGAAATCGTTATTCTGGAACAAGCCTTAGCAAAGCACGGGATGTTGTCAGAACTGGAAGAGATATCGGAACGACAAATCAGAACCAACGGCGAGGTTATGGAAATCCATACAGAGGGAACTATAGAGACAGAGTTCCCTGGCGCTGTGCCCAACGACATCCCGTCGGTTGCTCTGCGAAAATCAGCTGATAGCGAAGGTCAGTCCAATCATGATGCGGAAAACGCCGCCGATACGCAAAGCTCCGATAACGGCGAGAACGGAGACCCCATATATCACGAGTTGCAACAAACAACCAATGAGGATTTGGAGCAGCAAAAGCGGGAGTTTCGCAAGCATCTGAACCAGCAAGCGCGGGAAATAGTAAAGGGCTCTTCCCATGAGAAAGTAAATCTGATTGTTCACAGACCGGAAGCAACACTTACCCATCATCGTGAATATCATCAGATCGCATCCGCGTTGATGCCGGTAATCCGGGAGCTGGTAAGAAAAACTGTTCCG
>CAMJRV010000394.1 GCA_946408315.1 uncultured Bacillota bacterium
TTAATAAGGAGGATAAGGCATGTGGGATAAACTGAAAAATGATAAATTCGTAAAGGACTTGCTCGTCAAGTTGGTTACGGTATTGTTTGTAGCAGCAATCGCACTTCTGCTGTTCGATGTGCTTACCCAGAGTAAAGACGGGAGAAGGCAGATCGTAGATATGAACGGAGGAACGGAGTATACCGAGGAGACCGCACTTGCTACGGAAGAGGAAGCCAGGCTGGAGAAAATCCTGAGCCAGATGAAAGGAGTCGGTGACACCAACGTCATGATAACCTATCAGAGCGAGGAAGAACCGGACCCGGTATTCAGCAGCGGGAGCAAAAAAAACAACCGCAAGGTGGAAGGAGTGATCGTTGCTTCTGAAGGAGCAGGTAACATCGTAATCAGGACCAATATCATCGATGCGGTCGCAACCGTCTTCAACATCCCCGCATCGAATGTGGTGGTCTTTGAGAAAAGCAAGAATGATATGGAATAAAAGAAAATGCGCAAGCAGAATTTAGGGGGGATATCGTAATGAAATTCATGAAACACAAAAAAATAATGTTGGTGAGCATGCTGGTGCTCATTGTAGCCATCGGGGTAGTGAATAATAAGCTGAACAATGAACAGGAGCTCTCCGCTTCCGCGGGATATACGGATTATGAAATGGATCAGATGAATCTCCACGATGGCGATGTGCTGGTCGACAGTCTGAATGTGACCGCAGTACCGGGTACGAGCAGCGGCTCGGGCGTCGATGCAAACACCGACCCATCCGCTGAGGGACAGTCCTCGGGAGCGGCCATAGACAGCAGCATGATCGTACTTTCTGACGACGTATCGGAGCTTGCCAATGCTGACGCCTATTTTGAAGAAGCGAGAGCGACGATCAATATGGATAGAAATCAGGTGATTTCCATGTTGACCGACGTCATCGAGGAAACGAAGGACGGCACTGCGGAAAAGAACAATGCCACCCAGCAGAAATTAAAAATCATCAATTACATGAATACAGAAAAGGTCGTTGAAAACCTGATCAGGAATAAAGGCTTTACCGACGCCCTGGTTTTGATGACGGACAATTCCGTGAACGTTACGGTGAACAAACAGGAAATCACCCAGTCCGACGTAGCAAAGATCTGCGATATCGTTATGAGAGAGACCGGCCGTGAAGCGGGCCAGATCGTGATTCAGAGCAAGTATTAAAACATTGTATCTGAGGATCACTTCTGCTATAATGTTTCTATTAGCTGACAAATGCGGCAGAGCCGTATTAAGCGGCGTTGCCGTAAGGTGGAATTAATATATTTTGTTCGACGTTGCTCGCAAAATAGAATACATTAGAGGTGAAATGAATGAGCACGGCAATGGAGGAGAAACTGGGCACCCTTAAAATATCCGACGATGTCATCGCGGTTTGCACGATGAACGCGACCTTGAAGACGAAAGGTGTCGCCGGACTGAGCAGCGTTTTTTCCGACAGTATTTCAAAGAATATTTTCGGCAAAGACCCGCTGTATAAGGGGATCAAGGTAAACCAAAGCGAAGACGGAATCGGCATTGACATATATATCGTTGTGGAATATGGCGTCAAGATCCCGGAAGTTGCCTGGGATATTCAGGAAAACGTAAAAAAAGAAGTTGAATCCATGACGGAGGCTGTTGTGAAAGCAGTGAACATACACGTTCAGGGAGTACATTTCACGGATGAGGAGGACTAGAAGACATGCGCAGAACGGAAGCGAGAGAGCTTTTCATGCAGCTGCTGTTTCAAATGGAAGTGCAGAACGATTACAGTCAGGAGATCAAGACAAGATTTGTACAGGAGCATATGAAGGATTCCAATCAACTGGAATATTTCAACCGGCTGTTCGACGCCACCGCAGGAAATCTGCCCACTATCGACGGGAAACTGGAAGCCTGCAGCGATAATTGGAAGATCAGCCGGATGGCAAAGGTAGACCTTGCTATACTGAGGCTCTCCACAGCGGAAATCCTGTATCTGGAGGATGTCCCCGATTCGGCCTCCATCAATGAAGCTGTCGACATGGCAAAAAAATTCGGCGGTGATGATTCGGGAAAATTTATTAACGGTATCCTAGGTAAGATTGTAAGAAGCAAAGATGCAGAATAAAGATTTCGCTCTCGGTATCGATACGAGCAACTATACGACATCCCTTGCAATTACTGATGTCAAAGGAGCCATTCAAGCTGACAGGCGTAAAATACTGACCGTTAAGCAGGGCGAAAGAGGGCTTCGGCAATCCCACGCCCTTTTTCAGCATATGGAAAACCTTCCGGAACTGATTCTGGAACTGTTCGATCAAATCGATAAAAATCGGATTGGAGGCGTTTCCGCCTCCAATCGCCCAAGACCTATTGAAGGTTCCTATATGCCCGTTTTTAAAGCAGGCGTCAATTATGGCAAAATCGTGGCAGCCAGTCTTGGGGTGCCTTTCTTTGGTTTTTCTCATCAGGAGGGCCATCTGGAGGCGGTCAGACATAACAGCATACTTTCCGAAGAAACGGAATACCTGGCTTATCATCTGTCAGGCGGAACGTGTGAACTGCTCCATGTAACAAAGGAGGCGATCAGGATTATCGGAGGAAGCAAGGACCTCTCCTTCGGACAGGTCATCGACCGAACCGGCGTCGCTTTGGGCATGAGCTTTCCCTCAGGCCGCATCATGGACCAGACGGCGTTAAAGATCAGGGATGAACTGCGGAACAATATGCGCGAAAAAGCTGCCGATCACCGCAAAGAGCCGGTCAATTACTTAAAAAAAATTCCGATCGACGGCCTTGCAATCAATCTTTCCGGTATGGAGACACAGCTTCAGCGCGAGCTGGAGAAGGGCGCCGATCCGGAACGACTGATCTATGAACTGTTTTGGAATATGAGCGACTGCCTCTGCCGTCTGACGGAAAAAGCCGTCGTAGAAACGGGGTGTGACCGTATCCTTTTTACGGGAGGAGTGGCGGCGAGCCGGTTTGTCAGGGAAAGCGTCCATGATTATTTTGAGGACAAGTCCTGGAAGCTCGTATTCGGAGATCCGGATCTATCGCCGGATAACGCGGTGGGGACCGCATTGCTTGGAGGAAGAGAGTTATGGCAATCAAACCGATAAAGGTTTCTCAGCTCAATGGATACATTAAAAGAGTGCTTCAGATGGATCCCCTTTTGGGAAACGTGTCCGTCATCGGTGAAATTTCCAACCTGAAATACCACGGTACAGGCCATGTTTACTTTACCCTCAAGGATGAAATGAGCAAGATCAACTGTTTTCTTGCCGCCGAACATCTGCAGGACCTTCGTTATGAGCTGTCCGACGGGATCGAAATCGTAGCAAACGGCTATATCTATCTATATGAACGAGGCGGAAGCTATTCCCTGAACGTGAGGGAAATCTCCATCGAAGGAGTGGGAAATCTGACGGCGGCCTTTGAACGCCTGAAAGAGAAACTTTCCAAAGAAGGACTCTTCGATGAAAAATATAAGAAACCGATTCCGTTTTTCCCGAAAAAAATCGCAGTCATCACGTCCGAAACAGGGGCTGCAGTAAGAGATATCATAAAAATAATCAAAAGCAGGAACAATATAGTAGACGTGCTGGTCTATCCCTGTCTGGTGCAGGGACCGGGCGCCGCTGCGGAAATCGCCGCCGCAGTCTCCGAGGTAAACCGGCTGTTTCCGGAAACCGATACGATCATCGTGGGCAGAGGCGGAGGCTCTATGG